>CALKYK010000315.1 GCA_938003715.1 uncultured Gammaproteobacteria bacterium | reverse complement strand
CTCCTGCTCGTTGCCGGCATCGCGGTCGGCCGAGGTGGACGCCTAGGCGTCGAGGAACGCGGCGACGCGCTCCGGCATGATTCCCGCGTACAGGCCGGCGACGTTGGCGCCCATGCTGTGTCCCAGCAGGCTGACCGGCTCGTTCGGCTGGTAAATCTCGAGCAGCGCATCGAGGTCCGCAACGTAGTCGGGAAACCAGTAGCTCTCGGCGCGCAAGTGCGACTGGCCGAAACCACGCCAGTCGGGCGCGATCACGCGCCAGTCGCCGGCCAGTGCATCCACCGTGAACTGGAACGAGGCACCGCAGTCGCCCCAGCCGTGCAGCATGAAAAGCGTCGGGCTCCTGTCGTCACCCCATTCGTTGAAGTGGTAATCGACGCCGCGTATTGCGTGCATCGCCGAACGCCGCGGCCGGACCGGTGTATAGACTTGTGAACGGCTCATTTGCGCTGTGACAGGCGGTGGTTCATGCTTCACCGGTTGCGAATCAACGTCCTCATTCTTGTCGATGAACCCGGATTAGTACAGGCCACCACGATCAACAATGACGCTTGAGATCGCACTCGTACTGGTCATTCTCGGCATCGCGCTGGTCCTGTTCGTCAGCGAAGTCATTCGCATGGATCTGGTGGCACTGCTGGTGCTATGCGCGCTGGCGGTCACCGGCCTGGTTTCCACCTCCGAAGCATTCGCCGGTTTCTCCAACAGCGCCGTCATCACCGTCTGGGCGATGTTCATCCTGAGCGAGGGACTCACCCGTACCGGCATCGCCGACATCATCGGCCGGCAGGTGATGCGTCTCGCCGGGCGGCGCGAAATCGCGATGATCATCGTCATCATGATCACCGCCGCGGTGCTGTCGGCGTTCATGAACAACATCGGCGTTGCGGCGCTGATGCTGCCGGTCGTGGTCGAGGTGGCGCGGCGTACGCGCATCCCGCCGTCGCGGCTTTTGATGCCGCTCGCCTACGCGACGCTGCTCGGCGGGCTGATGACGCAGATCGGCACACCGCCGAACCTGCTGATCAGTGAGGTGATGGCGCAGAACGGATACGAACCGTTCGCGCTATTCGACTTCGCGCCGCTCGGCGGCAGCATCATGATCGCCGGCGTCGTCTTCGTCGCCGTGGTCGGCCGCTACATGCTGCCGAAAATCAAGACCGACCGCGGCCGGCACCAGAGCCAGCGCAGCCTGCGCAATCGCTACAAGCTGCAGGAGCACACGTTCATGCTGCGGGTGCCGATGGACTCGATCCTGGTCGGCAAGACGCTCGCCGAGACCCGCATCGGATCCTCGACCGGGCTGATCATACTGGCACTGATCCGCTACGGCCGCAGCGAAACGCTGCCGAACCGCCAAACGGTGCTGCGCGGCGGTGACGGGCTGCTGGTACAGGGCCGCGTCGACCAGTTCAAGGAGCTGCAGCGCTGGAGCGACCTCGTCATCGAGCGCGAGGCCCCGGTGCTGAAGTCGATGGTGGCAGCCAAGGTCGCCTACGCCGAGGTGGAGCTCGACGGTGGCTCGCCGCTGGTCGGCGAACTGGTGCGCCACGCCGGCTTCCGCAAGCGCTTCAAAGTAAGCGTCGTCGGCCTGCGCCGGCGCGAGAACTATCGCCTGACGAACCTCGCCTACGTGCCGCTGCGCGGCGGCGATCGCATCCTCGTGCAGGGCGAGGTCGAGGCGATCGAGGAGCTGGACAAGTTCGCCGACTTCACCAGCGTCACGCACCTGCTCGACGACGCGTTGTCGGAGCGCTACAACGCGGACGAGCGGATGTTCGTCGTGCGCCTGCCGAAGTACAGCGAGCTCGCCGGTGCGACGCTCGAGAAGAGTCGCCTGGCCGACGTATTCGACTTCCGCGTCGTTGCGATCTTCCGCGACGGCAAACTGAAAGTTATGCCGCGCGGCACCGAAGACCTCGAGGGCGGTGACCTGCTCCTGATCGAGGGCCAGCAGGAAGACCTTGACGTCCTGCGCGGACTCCAGGAGCTCGAGATCGAGACCAAGGTCACCGCAAACCTGGGTTCGCTGGAGTCGGAGCGACTGACCCTGATGGACGCCACGCTCGATCCGCGCTCCAGCCTTGCCGGCAAGACGGTCGGCGAACTGAACTTTCGCGAGCGCTACGGCATCGAGCTGGCCGGAATCTGGCGCGAGGGCGGGCCGATCGGCACCGACCTCGCGGACGAACGGCTGCAGGTCGGCGACGCGCTGTTGCTGCTGGGCCCCCACGACCGCCTCCAGCTGCTCGGCAACGACCCGGACTTCCTGATACTGACGCCGCTCGGGCAGGCACCGCCGGATACCGGTCGCGCGCCGCTCGCGGCACTGATCATGTTCGCGGTCGTCCTGTCGGTGATGGCCGGCTACGCCCCGATCGCCGTCGCCGCCGTGGTCGGCGCGAGCATCATGGTCCTGACCGGTTGCCTGTCGATGGAGCAGGCCTATCGCGCCATCGACTGGCGCGCCATTTTCCTGATTGCGGGGATGCTGCCGCTCGGCACCGCGATGCAGGATACCGGTGCAGCTTCGTATCTCGCGGACCAGGTCATGCAGCTGCTCGGCGACGCCGGGCCCTGGCCGGTCATTGCCGGCCTGTATGTGCTGACCGCGATGGCAACGATGATCATCCCGACGGCGGCCCTAGTCGTGTTGATGTCGCCTATCGTGCTGTCGGCGATGTCCGAGATGGGGCTGGCACCGGAAACGGCGATGATGGCGATCGCGATGGCGGCGTCGGCAAGCTTCACGAGCCCGATTTCGCACCCGGCGAACATCCTGGTCATGGGCCCGGGCGGCTATCGTTTCGTCGACTACATCAAGGTCGGCGTGCCGCTGACGCTGGTGGTCTTCGTCACCGTGATGCTGCTCCTGCCGGTGCTGTGGCCGCTGACGCCGGTCGCGGAAATACCGCCGGTCGTGCCGATCGCGCCGTAGCCGCTACGGCACGAGAACCGTCGAGCCGGTCGTTTTGCGCGCTTCGAGATCGATGTGCGCCTGGCGCGCTTCCTTGAGCGGATAGCGCTGGTTGACGCTGATCCTGACCACGCCATTGCCGACCACGTCGAACAGGTCGGACGCCGCTTCGAGCAGGTCTTCCCGGGTCGCGATGAAGTCGAACAGCGTCGGCCGCGTAACGAACAGCGAATGCCGTTTCGCAAGCTCGGCCGGGGCGAAGGGCTCGACGGGGCCCGACGCATTGCCGAACGTCACCATGACGCCATGCGGACGCAGCGAGTCGAGCGATGCGAAAAACGTGTCGCGGCCCACCGAGTCGTAGGCTGCGTGCACACCATCGCCGCCTGTCAGTTTACGCACGGCCGCCGCCAGGTCCGGCTCGTCCGCCATCACGACGTGGGCACAGCCCTGCGCCTTCGCCAGCGCCGCTTTCTCGTCGGTGCTGACGACACCGATGACCGTGACGCCAAGGTGCTTTGCCCACTGGCTGACGATCGAACCGACGCCGCCCGCGGCCGCGTACAGCAGCACGGTGTCGCCGGACTTCGCAGGGTAGCTGCGGCGCAACAGGTAGCGCGCGGTGAGCCCTTTCAGGAACATGGCCGCGGCCTGCTCGTCGGATACGCCGTCCGGGATCGCCACGAGCTGCCAGGCCTGGAAGTTGCGGCGCTCGGAATAGGCATCGGCCGGACGGCCCGTGTACACGACCCGGTCGCCCGGCTCGACTTCGGTGACGCCGTCACCGACAGCCTCGACGATGCCGGCCGCTTCGCTGCCGAGACCGGTCGGCAGCGGCATCGGGTACAGCCCGGTGCGGTGATAGGTGTCGATGAAGTTCAGTCCGATCGCGGTGTGCCGCACCTGCGCCTCACCGGGACCGGGATCGGGAACCTCGATGGTCTCGTAGCAAAGCACGTCGGGTCCGCCATATTCGTGGATTCTGATTGCGCTTGCCTGCATGGTCGGACCCCGGTTCGATGTCGCGCAAAGCATAACCAAGCAATGCGGCAAAGCAAACGCGGTGCCACGCTGAAAAAGGTCGCCGCGTAACGGCTGCGGGATTCCGTCAGGGCTGGCCGGCGATGCGCCTGTCCGGCACCGTGACGGTCAGTCCCCCCGTCATCGAAACCGGGCCGGACAGCGCCGAGTAGCCGCGCGCGGTCAGTGACTCGACGGCCTCGGTCTCCAGCCCGGCAAACGAGCCGCTGCCCCCGGTGACGCGCGCGGTCCCGAGCGAACCGGGACCGATGGTCATGATGCGATGAAATGTGCCCACCCAGTTGTCGCCCGAGCTCACTCGCGCCGGTATGACGATCTCGCGCAGGTATGCCCAGTGGTTTTCGACCTGGTCAACGAGGAACGTACCTTCGCCGGGCAGGTAGACGTGCCAGACACTGTCGACGAGTGCCTCACCGCGAATCAGCGACGTGGCTTCCGACGCGGTGGCGAACTTCACGCCGATGCCGGCGCGGTTGCCGCGACTGTCGCGGAGCAGGCTGACCAGCAGGCGGGTGTCACGGATGGCCGGTTCCCATAGCTCGACCACGCGGGCGGGATGCGGCGAGACGATCGTTTCGCCGTGATCGGTGTACAGGATGCTGTCCGCCGCGACGGCGGAATAGGACAGGTCGATGATGCGGTCGTCGGTCACCGCGAGCGGCGATATGCCCGGCTTGTCCAGGAACGGATTGAAGTACAGGCCGAGGACAAACAACACGGCACCGGTGAGGAACCCGACGGCGAGCGCGATGACGTGCTTCACGGCGTCCCCTCCTCGTCACTCTGCGGTCCCACCAGACGGGTCACGAGTTCGATGCGGCCCTGAACTTCCGAGTCGTCGTCGACGTCGGCGACGAACTGCTCGCGAACCGCACCGGTGAGCTCCGCAAACTCCCGCGTGCCCGATCGCAGCACGCCGTTGCGGAAGCCGTCGTCATCCGGCGTCACGTTCATGGTTGCGTAGATCGTCCCGCGCGCCGGCAGGTGTACCGCCCACTCGATGAACGAGCCGGTCGCCTCCGAGGCGCTGGCCAGGCGGCTGGCCAGGCCGACGACGGCGTTGTTGCGGTCACGAACCTTGAACAACTCGGCCTGGAACTGACCGAGGAAATCGCGATCGGGCCATTCGAGCTCCGCCGGAATGCTGTCCTCGACGCCGGACAGGCCGACCATGATGCGATCGCGGGGCAGGTTGATGCGAAACGCCTCGGTGTTGCCGCCGTTCGGCTGGACCGAAATGATCGAACGCTCGCGATGCAGGTCGACGACGGGATACGAATAGGTGATCCCGCCAGCGGCGACCAGCCCGAGCAGGATTCCGACGATGAGCGTTCTGAACATTGCCTGGTCCATTCTCTCCGCCGGCGCAAACCGGCGACTGACGCCGGAAGTTTAGTTAAATTGGCGCATCGACTCACGAAAACGCGAACGAAGTGTGACCTGGCGCACAGTCCCCGTCCCGGCGACAGGGCAGAGCGCACAGCCGGCGAGGAGAGCATGAACACATGAAGGCGATCTGCCTGTGGTCGGGACCGCGTAACGTTTCCACGGCGCTGATGTACTCGTTTGCGCAGCGGACAGACACGCGGGTCGTGGACGAGCCGCTGTATGGGCATTTTCTTCGCGTGACGGGCACGGAACACCCCGGCCGTGACGAGGTAATGGCCGCGGTCGATTGTGACGGGGCAGCCGTCATGCAGCGCCTGCTCGAGACCGCACGTGCCGAACCGGAGCGCGTGCTGTTCATGAAGCAGATGGCGCACCACCTCGTGGATATCGACGCCGCCTTTCTCGATCTCACGGACAACGTGTTCCTGATCCGCGATCCCCGCGAAATGCTGCCGTCGCTGACGATCCAGCTGCCGCAGGCAACGCTCGCGGATACCGGGCTCGAAACGCAGTGGCGACTGTTCGAAGCGCTTCGTGGCAACGGCCGGCGGCCCGCTGTCGTCGACGCCCGTGAACTGTTGCTCGATCCGCGCGGCGTGCTCGATGCACTTTGCGCGCACCTCGACATACCGTTCGACGAGGAAATGCTGCGCTGGGATGCCGGACCGCGTGACGAAGACGGCCCGTGGGCGCCGTACTGGTATCACGCCGTGCATCAGAGCACCGGCTTCGCTCCGTACCGGCCGAAGGCTGCGCTGCCGGCACACCTGGAAGCGCTCCATGCCGAGTGCCGCCCCTGGTATGAGAAACTGTTTCGACACGCCATTCGCGCAGGAACCGCAACATGAGCGCAGCCGTGCCCGACCCGCGCAACCGGGACATCGTCGTCAACATCAATGGCAGCCTGCTGCCGCGCACCGAGGCGCGGGTATCGGTCTTCGACTCTGTCGTGCAGGGCGGCGATGCGGTCTGGGAAGGGCTGCGCGTCTACCGGGGTCGCATCGCGGCACTCGATGCGCATCTCGAACGGCTGCAGAATTCCGCAAAGGCCCTGGCCTTCGCCGGCGTGCCCGACAGCAACCAGATACGCGATGCGGTGTTCGCGACCCTCGAGGCGAACGACATGCGTGACGAAACGCACGTCCGGCTGACGCTGACCCGCGGCGAGAAGATCACGTCCGGCATGAACCCGCGGCTGAACCAGTCCGGCTGCACGCTGATCGTGCTGGCGGAATGGAAACCCCCGGTCTATTCCGACGACGGCATTCGTGTCGTCACGGCATCGGTACGTCGCAACACGCCGGAGTGCCTGGATTCCAAGATCCATCACAACAACCTGCTGAACAACATCCTGGCCGCGATCGAGGCCAACGTCGCGGGCGCGGACAGCGCGGTGATGCTCGACGTGCACGGCTTCATTTCCGAAACGAACGACACGAATCTGTTCGTCGTCCGCAACGGAGTACTGGCGACGCCGCACGCGGACAGCTGCCTGCCGGGGATCACGCGCCGGATGATGCTCGAGATTGCGGCGCGCGAGGGCATCGACGCCTGCGAAGCGAACCTGTCGCTGACCGAGCTCTACACGGCAGACGAAGCGTTCACGACGGGCACGATGGGCGAACTGACGCCGATTCTCGAAGCCGACGGCCGCAGGATCGGCGATGGCAGTGCCGGCGAAATGACGAAACGCCTGCAGGTGCTGCATCGCGAGTACGCGTTCGAAACCGGCGTGGCGCTGCCGTTCGCAGAGAAATGACTGCGACTCAGCAGCAGCCCTGGTCGGAATAATACTTGGCCAGGTATTCCTCGAACGTCATCGTGTCGGCCGCTTCGACGTCGCGCTGTCTTTGCAGCGATGCGCGCGCTTCGTTTTCGAAATGCTCGACGCGGTCCGGCTCCATAGGCGTGAGTGACGCGAAGTAGTCCCTGTGGCCGATCGCTGCCTCCATCGCGAAGTGGTAGAAACCGGTTCCGGCGTCGCGCATGTCGGCCAGCACGCGAGCCGACGGCGTCAGACCGGGGTCGGCGACGAGTTCGGCTTGCGCATCGACGGCGCTGACGTAGTCACCTGCACCACCGTCGATCAGCTCCGCGATGGCGCGCACCTTGTCGAGGATTTCATCGGCCCACACGCGCATCGGCACGTCCTTGCCGTCGCGAAGCAGCATGAACTGCGGGTTGCGTCCGTCGCGCGCCGTGGCGCCGTGATTGCGCGTCATTTCGAACCAGTTCGCGTCGTCGAAAAGCGGGCTTTCCTCGAGCATGCAGTAGATCAGAAACGCCTCGGTGAAGCGCATGACGTTCTGGTTGATGCCGACCGGGTCGAACACGTTGAGGTCGAGTGAACGTACTTCGACGTACTCGATACCTCCGCGCAGCAGGGCCGCAGTGGGCCTTTCCCCGGACATCGCAACCCGTTTCGGCCGAATCGGGCTGTAATACTCGTTCTCGATCTGCAGCCGGTTTGCGCTCAGCTGGCGATAGCTGCCGTCGACGAGCACGCCGATCGCTTCGTAGGAGGGCTCGGGCGTGCAGATCGCGCAGCGCAGGTCGTGAATGTATTCGTCGAGCGAATTGAGCGAGATGTTGATTCTCGCCTGGGAGTTGTTGCTGTAACCCAGGTCGCTCATGCGCAGCGAGGTGGAGTGCGGCGCGAAAAAGGTCGACTCGTTGAAATGCTCGAGGTCGGTTTCGCGTCCCGCAAAAAAGGACTTGCAAAGGGCGGGCGACGCGCCGAACAGGTACAGTATCAGCCAGCCGAAGCGGCGAAAATTGCGCACCAGCCCCAGGTAGGCGTCGGAGCGAAACGCATCGGCGCTCGCGTTCGACTTTTCGAGCTGCTGGTAGTGCGGCCAGAACGTCTCGGGCAGGGAATAATTGAAGTGAACGCCGGCGATCGTCTGCATTCGCCGTCCGTAACGATAACCCAGGCCGTTGCGGTAGATCGTCTTCATGCGCCCGACGTTCGAGCTGCCGTACTGCGCCAGCGGAATCTCCCGATTCTCCGCCATCAGGCAGGGCATGCTCGTCACCCACAGGAGCTCGTCGCCGATACGTTCGTAGGTGAACTGGTGTATTTCGCAGAGCGTTTCCAGCGACTGCCAGGTCGCGGGCGCGGCCGGCGTGACGAATTCGAGCAGCGCCTCGGAGAAATCGGTCGTGATGTATCGGTTCGTCAGCGCCGAACCGAGGCGCTCGGGATGCGGCGTGTCAGCGAGTCGACCATCCCTGAAGACGCGCAGTGATTCTTTCTCGATGCCTTTGAGTCCGCCGACCAGCACGCCGCGCGAGCCGGCGTCTGCCAGGCGCGCAATCCTTTTGTCGACGATACTTCCCAAAAGTCGGTCTCCGGCGGGCCTCGCCGGGGCGCGCCCATCCGGCGACTATACAGACCCGTCCCGAACGTGCCAACGCGGCGCAAGGCGCCGGATTAAAGGCCCTCCGCAGGCAAAATGCGCTGCCCCGCCGGGCTGGTAAAATCGGGTTTTCACTGTGCCGGTCCGGGGAAACGATCGCATGCCGAAGTCGTCGACAGCGTTCATACGACCGCTACTCGGGGCGCTCGCTCTGTTCGTGATTGCCGAAGACGCATTCGCGCTTCGTTGCGGTAATCGGCTGGTGCAGGAAGGCATGAACGAAGCCCGCGTCATCGAACTTTGCGGCGAGCCGGTGTTCGTTCAGGACCTCGGATACGTGCTGCGGCCAGTGATCCTCAAGCGACCGGCGGCGACGGGCGGGGCGCACGCGGTGCGTCGCGTTCACACCGGCTATCACGAGCACCTTTACGTGCGCGAGCTCACCTTCAACTTCGGGCCACGGCGCCTGATGCGCATCATGCGCTTCGAAGGCGGTTTCCTGAAGTCCATCGAGACGGCCGGCTACGGGTATCTCGAAAAAGACTGACCCATCGGTAGCGCGTCACACTTCTGCTGGCAGTCACGTTGTATGATCTCCTGCGACTGCCGAACATCAGCTGGGAGCACGCCGGGACATGAGCGAAACCAAAATGCGCCGCTTGCGGGACATCGCTACGGGTCCCGGTACGCTGATCAGTGAAGGGTGCAGAATCGAAGGCCTGGTAACGGGCAACGGACACTTCATGATCAACGGCGAGGCGGAGGGGGCCTGTGACATCGACGGCCCGGCCACGCCCGCGAAAGGAGGACCGTGGACAGGGGAGAGCAAGGCGACCGCGGTCATTGTGGCCGGCACCGTCGACGGCGACATCGCGGCCGCCGGCCAGGTCGAGATCAGCGAGACCGCCAGGATCACCGGCACGGTCAGCGGCGAGGCGATCGCCGTCGCCGAAGGCGCCGTCGTCGAGGGCGTCATGAAGACGACCGGCAAAGGCGAACCCCGCGAATTCGTCGAGAAGCGCAAGGGCAAGGCAAAAGACGAGGCGGAGTAGGCGCCGCCCTGGCACTCTTCTCAGTCAGCGAGCAGCGTGATCTCCACCCGGTTGTTGGCCGCTGCCACGCGATTCCATTCCGCTGCCGTCATTCCCTCCGGAGACGCCGGGTACGGAATCAGCGGGTCGATGTTTCCCAGCGATACGATTTCGTACCGAATCCGGCCGCCGCTACGCTGCGGCGCGAGCCGGACAAAATTGGCGAAGGCCACAGTCTGCTGCAGGCCACGTTCGTACGCCTCGCCGACCGACCAGCCGATGAAAGAGCAGTCGCTCGCGGCGACCGATCCGCCGGCCAGTGCGAAGCCGTCCGCGCCCGACGTCCCCATGCAAAAATCGCCGACATGCGTTTCGATGCGCACGGCGCCGCTGTAGCCGACCTCCCGCAGCCGGTTCTCCAGCTCCTCGACGCGGGCCAGCAGCGTGTCCGACAGGGGCAGCTCGCCGAACGAGCGGGACGGATCGAGGTTGATGCCCCACTCCAGGCCACGCACCGCAGACTCACGCAAGGTTTCAGTCACCGCGTCGATCGCCTGTTCCACCGGCGTTGCGGTGCCGAGCGCAAGCTGCAATTCACCCTGTAACTCTTCGTTGACCCGGATCAGTTCGTCGATCCGCTGCTCGTTGTTCCAGTAACCCCAGCCGAACAGCGCTGCGAGCGTGAGCAATACCGCGATCGCCAGATTCCGGCCGGCGCCCGATTGCCTGGCAGCCGGCGCTTGCGATTCTTCCGCGTGTGGCGGCCGCACTTCTTCCGCAACGCGGGCAACGATGTCCGCCGAACTGCGGGCGAGGTCACGGCGCAGAATTTCGCGCTGCTGTTCGAACAGGTCCTCGATGAGTTCGCGTACGTCGAGTTCGAGTCCCTCGTAAGGCGTGGCCGCGACGTTTTCGACGACGCGCGGTTGCGCCGCGCTGTCGTCGGGCTGGATGACGCGCAACGACTTCAGGACTTTCGAAACCTCGACCGGTTCGACCTGCTTCGGCAGAACGCCTACCGCACCCAGGGCGCGCGCCTGACCGACGTAGACTTCACCCTCCTGCGACGTGTACATCATGATCGGGATCGTTGCGGTGTCCGGATTGTTCTTGATCGCGGTAACGGCCTCGAAGCCGTCCATACCCGGCATCAGGTGATCCATGAAGATCACGTCGGGACGATGGTCGTTCAGGTAGTCGAGCGCGTCCTCGGCCGACTCGGCCGTGTCGACGAACAGCTCGTGCGTCTCGAGAATGCGCTTCAGCACGAAACGCGCCGAGCGCGAGTCGTCGACGATCAACGCCGTCTTGCCCACCGGCAGCCTCCCCGAAAGCCGCAAACCGGCGTCACATCCCAGCGGGAGGTGACGCGACACCGGGGCCGATTATGTCACGGCTCGCCCGGACGGATGGCCACTTCGCAGCAGCCGCCACGGCCCTGCATCCGGCGCCACAGCTGGCTTTCCGCCGGGCAACACTATCCTACGACGCGGTAAGAGTCGATGCTCCATCGTTTATTGCCTAAGTGGTAAACTGGGCCATCGAAACCAGCCACGAGTGACTCGCCGGCGGGCCGGACCTGCGGTCGGACAGGAATCCCGTCAGAGACAACAATAATAAGAAAGGGCGGACCGGCGCCGGGCGGGTTCTGTGTGAATTCGCCGCACCTGTTCGGGTCCCTTAACAATATGACCGGCAGGATACTTCCAAGATACCTGATCCTCGTGTCGACGATTACGCTCGTCGCGATCGCGATCATGCTGTCGATTTTTTACGGGCAGTATCGATGGCTGACCTCGGGCATCGTCGCGACCAGCGTCGAACAGCACGACCGCAATCTCGCCGATGCCTTCCTCGACCGGTCACGGGGACGACTCGAAGCAATCGCCGACATCATCTCCTCGCACGAAGTCATCGCCGACGTTCCGCTCGATTCGATCCTGCAAAGCGCCGTGACGAACGACAGTTCGTTGCTCGGGCTTCGCTACGTCGACGAGGACGGCAGCATACTGAGCGTTGGCAGCGTCGCTGAACTCGCCGGTGGCGATGAAGCGCTGTGGCGGCTCGATCAACTTTATCTGCGGGTTCCGGTTTCGATGGACGGCGCGCCATCCGGAGAACTGTTCGGCGGTTTTTCGCTGGCTTCGCTGCACGCCCAGTCGCGCGCTTTCGAGGAACAGCTGGTGACGCTCGGCACGCAGAGCCGGCAGACCAGCTTTTTCTGGATCGGCGCCGCGACGCTGCTGACACTCGCGCTGTGTGGCCTGGTCATATGGACCATTTCGCGCATGCAGGCGCAGCGAATACGCGAACTCAAGGTGCAGGCCGAGAAACTCAGCGAATCTGACTTCGGCGAGCCGCTCGAAATCGAGCAGGGCGACATGCTCGGCGACCTGGCATCGGTGTTCAACAGGATGCGGGACAAGCTCAGGAACACGACCGTGTCGCGCGACTATGTGGACAGCGTGCTGTCGAGCATGAACGAAGCCATTATCGTGACCGCGCCGGACGGCGTGATCACGCGGGTCAATGCCGCAACGCTGCGCCTGCTCGACTATGCGGCCGAGGAAATCGTCGGGCAGCACATCGACCTGATCATCGACCAGCCGAAAGGCCGCCCGCCGCTGGCCGACGAATCCAGGGCGGGTGTGCCGCGCGAAGCGGCACTGATCGCGAAGTCCGGCGAAAAAATTCCGGTCTCGTGCACCAGTTCGTCGATCGAGGCAGAAGGCGATTTCCAAGGCCACCGCATCTACGCAGCGCAGAACATCACCGAACGGCGCAAGGCCGAACAACGAATTCGCTACCTGGCGCGGATCGATGCGCTGACGAAGGTGCCGAACCGCATGCAGTTTCAGCATCTGCTTCAACGCGCGCTCGCAAAAGCGAAACGCAGCAGCAGTCGTGTCAGCCTGTTCTACATTGACGTCGACAACTTCAAGGACATCAACGATACCTTCGGTCACCTCGCCGGCGACACGACGCTGGAGACCGTCGCGGACAGGCTCAGCGAGTCACTGCCGGAGGGCACGGTGATCGGCCGGCTCGCCGGCGACGAATTTGCCGTCATCGTCGACCAGCTCGATGGCGAAAACGGGACGCGCGCCTACCTCGACAAGTTTGCTCGCTGCCTGCTGGACAAACTTGCCGAGCCGTTCTTCGTCCAGGGTCATGAAGTATTCATGACCGCCAGCATGGGCATTGCCTATTACCCGAATGACGCGGCCAACGTCATCGATCTGATCCGCAACGCGGACGCCGCGCTCTATCACGCAAAGAAATCGGGCGGCAACGTGCATGCGTACTACGTACCGGAAATGAACGAGGCGGCTGTCGAACGCCTGATGACCAAGAGCAAGCTGAAACGGGCGTTCGAGCGCGACGAGCTGCGCGTGCACTATCAGCCGAAGTACAACCTGCAGACCGGGCAGATCACCGGCGCCGAGGCGCTGGTGCGTTGGGAGCTGCCGGAACGGGGGCTGATCCTGCCGTCCGACTTCATCCCGATTGCGGAAGAAACGAACCTGATCATCGAGATCGGCGAATGGGTGCTCGACCGCGTTTGCGAGGACTTCCGCCGCTGGCAGCGGTCGATCAGCTCGCCGGGCAGGGTGTCGGTGAACCTGTCGCTGAAGCAGCTGCGGCAGCCGAATTTCATCACCCGTATCAGTTCCATCCTGCGCAGTTACGAGGTTTCGCCGACGTCGCTGGAGCTCGAAATCACGGAAACGACGTTGATGGAAAACCCGGACCGCACGATCAAGATCCTGGATCAGTTGTATGCGCTCGGGCTGCACCTTGCGATCGACGATTTCGGTACCGGCTACTCGTCGCTCAGTGCACTGCAGCAGTTCCCGATCAGCACCCTGAAAATCGACAAGTCGTTCGTCCAGGACGTGGCGATAAACGCCGACGATGCGACGATCGTCTGAACGAGCATTTGCATGGGCAAGAGCCTGAAACTGGACTTCGTCGCAAAGGGCGTCGAATCGGCAGAACAGCTCAACTTCCTGCAGTCGCTGGAGTGCACGTATGCGCAGGGCCTCCTGTTCGGCGACCCGATGAGTTCGGACAACTACCTCGAATTGCTGCTCGCCCAGGCGGAGGGCACCGGCAAGCACCGCACGCTGTTTGCATAACTACGGCGCTTGACCGTAACGCACTGTTTTGCAACGGCATCCCGGGTGCGCTTCACTACGCCAATGGCTCATGCTTAAATACCGTGCAATCCCGATAACGCCCGACCGGACGGCAATTGCCGTCGGCCGGCCACGTACTTTCAAGCCAGGATCATGAAGATACCGACTCGAATTTTCGCAACGCTTACTCTGTCTCTCGTCGCATCGGCTGCGCTGGCCTGCGACTATCCGGAACGTGTTCTGATCCCGAACGGCAACACGGCCACCAAGGAAGAAATGCTCGAAGGCCAGTCCGGCGTGAAAAACTACGTTGCCGCCATGGAAGTCTATCTCGAGTGCATCGTCGAGGAAGAGAAGATGGCGAGGGAGGCGCTCCCCGAGCTGCAGCCGGAGGAAGAGCAGGAGCGTGAGGACATCCTGAACAAGAAGTACAACGCGGCCGTCGACGAGATGGAGCGCGTTGCCGCGCAGTTCAATGCCGAGGTGCAGGCTTACCGGGCGCGCGAAAGCGGTTGACCCTCGCAGGATGAATAAAAAAAGCCCGCCTGGTGCGGGCTTTTTTGTTGCCGGAGGCTGCGCGCCGGCGTTCAGCGTAGCGAATCGATTTCCTTTTTCAGATCGTAGCGGTGCTCGGTGATGATGCGCTCGAGCACCCGCACGCGCTCCTCCAGTTCCTCGATCTTGGCCAGGCTCTGTTCGAGTTCGTCGTTCGTCTCCCCATCGTTTTTCCGGGATTTCAGGTAAGTCGTTGCGACGTGTGCGCACATGACGATCGACAATATTGCGAGAACGAAAACCATTCCACTGTTCATTGCATCGAGGTCCTTTGGTCAGATGTCCGATAGCGCTCAGAGCTTGCGAAATTCCTGGTCGAGATCGAAGCGCGGCGAGGTGACGTAGCGTTCCAGCCTGGCGAGGCGCGCATCCAGCGCCTGGAACCGGCGACGCACGTCGTTCACCGTCTTGCGCGGATCCGCGCGGACCGCGCGGCGAAACTCCGGATCGAAATCCGGCTGCCGGGCGGGATCCGGCCCCGCCGGCACCAGCAGCACCGTACCGAAGTACAACAGCAGGGTCATCGGCATCGCCATCAGCAGTGAGATGAATGCCAGCAGCCGGGTCACTCGCAGGTTGAAGCCGAAATAATCGGCGATGCCGGCGCAGACGCCGGCGATCATCGCCCTGTCGCGATTGCGTTGAAAGCGCCTGCGGGACAGCGAGTCGCCGCGGCTCACGAGTGACTCCAGTGATCGCGGTGCGTCGAGCAGCGCCAGAATTCGTATTCGCGGCAACGTCCCGCGTAGATGAGCGGCTTCTCACGCAGCAGCAGCGTGGCCGCCAGGTAGGCCAGCACCGTGGGCCAGAAGAACAGGATCAGGCTGATCACCGCAATCAGGCGGACGGAGCCGGTCCGGAAGTCGAAGCGATCCGCGAGCCCTGCGCAGACGCCGAACAGCCAGCCGTTTTCCCTGTCGCGATACAGGCCATCGAGGCGCACGTCGTCGGCAGGCCGGGAGCTTCTGCTCATATTCTTTTCCTCCATTCGGGCAGTTCACTGTCCAGTATCGTTTCTATGCTCGCGAGCCGATCTTCCAGGCGTCCGGCGAGTCGCCACAGTTCCTCCAGCATCGCCTCGTCGCCGCCGGATATCTCGCGCGACTGTTTCCAGCGCGTCACGAAGTACATCACGATCAGCAGAGGCGCGGGGATCGCCAGGAAGACGATCAGTGCGACCAGCAGCAGGTTGTCGATGCCGATCATGAATTACTGCACCCCCTCGCCGGAACCACCCGCGACCCGCTTCTTCAGTTTATCCAGTTCCTCGGCGATCTGTTCCTCGGCTTCCAGCCCGGCGAACTCATGATTCAGGTCCTTGGGCAGGCCGAGATCGTAGGCCTCGATGCGACTTTCGACATCGTCGATGCGGCGCGTGTACTGCTCGAAACGAATCATCGCGTCGTCGATCTTGTAGTCGTGGATTTTCTTGCGCGCGGCGAGCCGGCTGTTCGCCGTCTTGTGTCGCGCCAGCAGCGCCTTCTGCCGCGCCTTCGCGTCGAGCAGTTTTTGCTCGAGTCGGGATATGTCGTCATTGAGCTTCGCGAGCCCGTCGTCCACTGCGGCGTAGTCCGAGCGGATGACCTCTGCTGCCTGTGCCGCGCGCGACTTCTCGACCAGCGCGGCCTTGGCCAGGTCTTCGCGGCCCTTGCGCAGCGCGAGTTACGCCTTGGAATCCCATTCGTGCATCTCTCGCTCGAGGTGTTCCAGCTTGCGATTCAGGTCTTTTTTGTCGGCGATCGAGCGTGCCGCCGCCGACCGTACCTCGACCAGCGTGTCCTCCATTTCCTGGATCATCAGGCGGACGATCTTTTCCGGGTCCTCGGCCTTGTCGAGTATCGCGTTGATGTTCGAGTTCACGATGTCCGAGAATCTCGTGAATATGCCCATGACGTTGTCCTCTTTAGAATTGCAGGTGGGTAGTGCCTGGGTCAGTTACTGCAGCTTTTGTGCCAGAATCGCCGTGTGGCGGAAACCTGTTGTTTTTAATGAGCTTTCTCCAGTCCCTGGTCGATGAAGCCGGCACTGCGCTGTGGTTTTTTTCGCCACTTTCTTGCTTTTTTCACCAAGTATTGCTGTATTTCGCCAGATGCCGGGTGAACGTCCCCCACAAGCCATCATCGGCGAAGCGCCGGTCTTTCTCGAGATGCTCGAGCACGTATCGCGGGCGGCGCCACTGTCCAAGCCGGTGCTGGTCGTCGGCGAGCGCGGCACCGGCAAGGAGCTGATCGCTTCGCGGCTGCATTACCTGTCGCGGCGCTGGGAGCAGCCGCTGGTCAAGGTCAACTGCGCGGCGCTCACCGAATCGATCCTGGAGTCGGAGCTGTTCGGCCACGATGCCGGCGCGTTCACCGGGGCGGCCCGCACCCACGTCGGCCATTTCGAGCGCGCTGACGGAGGGACGCTGGTGCTCGACGAGCTGGCGACGATATCGCTGCGGATGCAGGAGAAGATCCTGCGCGTCATCGAGTACGGCGAATTGCAGCGCGTCGGCGGCAGCGACACGATTTCGGTCGACGTGCGCATCGTCGGCTCGACGAACGCCGACCTGCAGGCGCTGGTGGCGGAAGGCAGGTTCCGCGAAGACCTGCTCGACCGGCTCGCATTCGATGTCATCACCGTGCCGCCGTTGCGCGAGAGAGTGGAAGATATCCTTCCGCTCGCCTACTCCTTTGCCATCAACATGATCAGTGAATTGCAACTGCCGGTGTTCCCCGGCTTCGGCGCCCGGGCATCGTCGGCGCTCCTGCGTCACGACTGGCCGGGAAACGTCCGCGAGCTCAAGAACGCGATCGAGCGCTCCGTGTACCGGCTGCCGGACAAGTCGAAGCCGGTGACGGACATCGCCTTCGATCCCTTCGACTCCCCGTTCCGGCTGCGCGAGGAACGCCCGCGGCCGAAACGAAAAGGCACGGCGGCTCGGGGTTCGGACCACGTGCTGCCGACGGATCTCAAATCACGCCTGCAGGATCTCGAGCGGGAGCTGGTGGCCGCGGCGCTGGAGCGTGCACGTTACAACCAGCGCGTCGCGGCGGACATGCTCGGGCTCACCTACCACCAGCTGCGCGGCAAGATCCGCAAGCACGACCTCGACACGACGCGGCCGGCGTAGAGGCG
>CALKYK010000314.1 GCA_938003715.1 uncultured Gammaproteobacteria bacterium | reverse complement strand
GAGCCCGCCCGGCGAGCAACCGTCACTCCCGTCATTGCGAGGACTGCGAGGAACGCAGTGACGAAGCAGGACGAAGCAAGCCATCAGTCCGTTCGGCTGGTCACTTCCAGCAGGTGATAGCCGAACTGCGTCTTCACCGGCCCTTCCACCGATCCCACATCGGCGCTGAAAACGACCTCGTCGAACTCTTTCACCATCATCCCCGGACCAAATTCGCCCAGGTCACCTCCCTGCTGCCCGGAAGGACACGAGGAATGCTGCTTCGCCAACTCCGCAAAATCCGCGCCGCTTTCGATTTCGTCCTTGAGTGCCTGGCACTGCTCTTCCGTGTCAACCAGTATGTGCCTTGCTGTTGCCTTCGCCATGCCCAGCTCCATGTTTCTGAATCGTGCCCGGCATTATCCGCGTCAAGAAACGCTTTGCAATGATTGATGCTTTGTTTCTCGCAACAGAACAATTCGCATCAGCACCTTATTCAGCAACTTACGCCAAGACTGCACCGTTATGTTGCACTTCTCATATAATCAAAAGCAACGCTTTTTCAAACGACATATATATATGTGCCTCTTGGCCGAGCCGCGTTGCCCGCACTGTTCCGCAGGGGTCGATGTCAAGTCGATTGTCGATAATCACCGTTTTCAATTCATGCTCACGCCCCACGAATATTTTCGCTGTGGGTCATGTGGAACGCCGTTGATAGTACGCCAGCCGAGAGCACTGATGGCCATGTTTGGCCCGTTGTTGATTGTCTTGATTGTCGGAGCAATCATTGGTCCACAATCCAAAACCATCGCAGCGGTAATTGCGGTAATCGGTGTTGCTCCAATGCTGATCGTCACCTTCAAGTTTTTTCCCGGGTTGTACGATGTTGAGCTTCGAGATAGATAATCCAGGTCCAATTGCTAGGAGATAGGTTCAAAACGGAACCACCTGACAAGTCGCTGCACTACCCGGACCGACTGTGCTTTTACTTTCACGAGCCCATCCAGGAAACCGCGTGACGACTGCTACGGGATGACCGCCCGCCGTCCGGCGCTAGTTCACAGCGGACACTCGCCGACCTCGTGACCGACCGACACGAACTCACCGACAACCAGGTCGTCGCCGCCAAGAAATTCAACGAAGATTGCCTGCGAGAATGCCGACAACTGCAGCGTTCCCTTGCCTTTCGCTGGCGTCACCTTGCCGACCTGCTCCAGCAGCAGGTCAACGAGGAACGGTTCGTCCTCGGATCCGATGTTGAAATCTTCCGCCAACGCCTGCGCGCTGTAGCTCGTTTTTGCGCCGACAGAGTCCTGCTCCCACGATCCCAATACCGGAAAGAGCGGATCGTCCCAGGTGCCATCCTCGTAAAACGTGTAGCAATTATCGAAATACACGTCGTTGAAAAGGTCATGCACCTGGACCAGGAACACGCGTCCGCCCAAACCCCGGAGACGCTGGGACCCGTCCGGATCGGCACTCGCCAGGCCCGCAAACGACATGCTGATCATCGTGCCGATAATTACGGCAATATTTGTTTTTCTTGTCATATTGGTTCTCCCGAATCCGGCTCTGCGCGATAATTACTCCTGCGGTAGCCGGAACAGTGTCAGACGGCTATCGGGATGTATATAAGTAGTTGTCCACACCAAAATTCAGGCCTATCAAGGGGTTCCGGAGGACATTGGCAGGATTCCCATGGGCACGATAACCGAGATCAGCCGGCCGAAGTTTTCCGTGGGTGAACTTATTCACCATCGGCTGTTCGACTATCGCGGCGTGATCGTCGATGTCGATGCCCGATTCCAGGGTACCGACGAGTGGTACGACACGATGGCGAAGTCGAGGCCGCCAAAAAACCAGCCCTGGTACCACGTCCTGGTTCACGAAGCGATCCACACGACCTACGTTGCGGAACGCAATCTCGAAGCCGACGACAGCGCTGACCCTGTCGTACACCCGCTCGTCGATCATTTCTTTTCACGGTTCGAGGACGGCAGGTACTCGAGCGACCGACGAAGCAACTAGCGGCCGCGCGATGACGAAACGATTCCCTTCCAAGGTCGATCCGTGGCTGTTCGTGCTGCTGGTCGTGATCGCGTCCGGGCTGTTCCTGCTGCTGGTGAAGGCACTGATTACCGACATGGAGATGCCGGCGCGGATCGTGCTGGCGCTCGCCAGCCTGTTCGGCATCGGCGTCATCGTGCCGACGCTTGTGCGTACCCACTACACGGTAGGCGACGACAAACTGAAAATCGTCTCCGGCCCGTTTCGCTGGACCATCGCGCTGCCCGACATCACGCACGCCGAGGAAACGCGAAGCCCGCTGTCCTCACCCGCCCTGTCGCTGGACCGAATCCGCGTTACCTACGGCAAGAACCGGCACATCATGGTCTCGCCCGACGACAAGACCGGTTTTCTCCGGGCGATAGGCCAGGCGAAATGATGGAACGGGCACGGCCGGCAGGCATCGAATAAACTGAGCGAAAACATCAATCGGGGGCAAGGCATGCACAAACTGATACTGGCACTCGGCATCACCCTGGTCCTGGCCGGACCGCCGGTCGGCGCCAATCCGGACAAGAGTGACGAGGAAACGCTGAGGCACTTCAAGACGGTGTTATGGCCGCAGGCCTACCGCACCCAGGACGTGAAACTGCTGGACCGGCTGCTGCACGACAGCTTCGAGATGATCAACGGCCAGGGTGAGCGATCCACCAAGGCGAAGGAACTCGACTTCATCGCGAACAACGTCTGGGATCCCGGCGCATTCGAATTCCGGATCGAGCGCCTGCAGATTTACCAGGACAGGTTTGCCGTCGTCGATGGCACGGGTGTCGCCGAGAAGTACACCTACAAGTCGAGCAACTTCTTCGTCAAGGAAGAAGGCGTCTGGCGCGCCATCGCATCGCACGTCTCCGGCCGCAAGCCGCGGGACGAAGGCAGTTAGTTCGCGCCACGCAGATTGAGGCAGACCAGGCACCCATGCCGCTGCCGAAGCTCTACACGGAACTCGCCGACTGGTGGCCGGTGCTGTCCGCGCCCGGGGAATACGCCGAGGAGGCGGAATTCTACCGGCGCACGATCATTGCCGAATCGCCGTCGTCGCCGAAAACGCTGCTCGAACTGGGTTCCGGCGGCGGCAACAACGCGTCACACATGAAAGCGTATTTCGAGATGACGCTCGTCGACCTTTCGCCGGGAATGCTCGCGGTCAGCAAGGCGCTCAACCCGGAGTGCGAACATGTCGAGGGCGACATGCGCACGCTGCGGCTCGACCGGCAGTTCGACGCGGTGTTCATTCACGACGCCATACATTTCATGGACTCGCGCGAAGATCTCGAGGCGGCGATCACCACCGCATGGGTGCACTGCAGGCCCGGCGGCCTGGCCCTCTTCATGCCCGACCACACGCTCGACACGTTCGAACCCTGGACCTCTCACGGCGGACACGACGTCGGCGACCGTTCGTTGCGCTACCTCGAATGGGACGGCGAACTGGACGAAGCCGACGAGTCGTTTCCGCAGGTCATGGTCTATGTCATGCGCGACCGAGACGGCACGGTGCATGTCGCGAAAGACGAGTACAGGTTCAAGCTGTTCAGCGAGCAAACCTGGCTCGAGGTAGTAGCGGCCGCCGGGTTCGAAGTGAAGACCGCTGAATATGACCTGCACGACCCGGAAGTCACGACCCTGCACGCGTTCATCGCCCTGAAACCGGAAAGCGCCGAATGAACGCTACCGGTCCCGACAAGCGCCCATCCATCGTCGTCGCGAGCGGTCAGGCCTGGAAAGGCTTTCTCGGTCTTGCGCTGCTCGTCGTCTCGTGCGCGCTTTTCTACTGGGTGGTTTACGACGGCCGGAACATGGCCGCCGAAACGAGCTTTGGCATCATGCTTTTGGGCGGTCTGACCGGCCTGACCGGCATCGTTTTCCCGCTGGCGGCCATCCGCTGCCCCCACTGTGGCGACCGCTGGTTCTGGCGAGCTGCAAATCGCCAGCAGCCCAGAGGCTGGCTCAAGTGGCTTGCCGACCAGCCGCACTGTCCCGCCTGTGAAAGGACGATCGACCCATGAAAACACCGACCCGATTCGACGCGCATTCCGAAACCATCGGCATGAGCCGTGACCTCGAGGCCACCGTCGTGCCCGCGCAACCGGATCCGCCGATATCAGTCGACGGCCTGACAATAGGCATCGCGACGATGAGCGAAAACTCGCCGCATGACGGCGAGATGCATCCCGACGGGGACGAGGTGCTGTATCTCGTCAGTGGCCACGTGCGCGTCGTGTTCGAAGAGCCGTCGTTCGACGACGTCGACATGCGTCCGGGCGACGGCCTGGTCGTGCCGCAAGGAGCCTGGCACCGCGTCGATATACTAGAGCCGAGCCGCATCATGTACGCGACGCCCGGTCCGGGCGGCGATTACCGGCCGCTGCCGGGAGACGACGGGTGAGCATCGCCGGCTACTCGGGCACGCCGCTCGCGAAGAAGCTCGGCATCAGGGACGGCACGCGCCTGCGAACCGGCAACGCACCCGGCAACTACAGGAAATTGCTTGCTCCGTTGCCGAAGAATGTCACGATCTCGTCTTCGATCCGCAAGGACATCGACATCTGGCACTTTTTCACGAAGTCGGCGGTCGAACTGAAAAAGCGACTGCCCGCGATGCGAGAAGCAATCAACCAGGACGGCATGATCTGGGTGTCCTGGCCGAAAAAGGCTTCGAAGGTGCAGACCGACATGACCGAGGACGTCGTGCGCAGGCACGCGCTGCCGCTGGGACTGGTTGACGTCAAGGTCTGCGCGGTCGACGAGACCTGGTCCGGGCTGAAGCTGGTCATCAGGAAGGAGCTTCGACGATGAAACCCGCCCTACTGCTGCTTGCCGCTGCCCTCGTTTGTCCAGGTATCGCGACTGGCTCCGACTTCAGCGACGCCGATGCCGCAGCGGCAAAGGCGGCCTCGAACCGCTACTTTGCCGCGTGGCGCACGAATGACGCCGAAAAGATCATGGCGGTCTTCACCGCGGAGCCGGTGTTGTCTCCGTCCGGGATCCCCTGGATTCACGGCGCCGACAACGCACGTGCGTTCTGGTTTCCACCGGACTCCGCGCCGGCGGTCGTCAACGCGTTCGAGCCGACCGTCATCGAAGTCGACGGCTCCGGCGACCTCGCCTTCGTGCGCGGCACGTTCACGCTTTCGTTCGACTACGACGGCAAGACCTACGACCGGGGCGGCAAGTACGTGTCGATCGTACGCAGGCAGGCAGACGGCGAGTGGCGGATCACACACCAGATCTGGGACGATTACCCATCCGACTGACCACGGAGGCGACCATGGCCTCGAACAGCCGGTTTCACTGGAACCTGGGCGGCTGGCTTGGCAGCCAGCTTGGCGGAAGCTGCTGGATGCTGATCGCAGGCGTGCTCGCCATTGCTGAAAACGTCGAGGTGGCGCTTGTCGTGCTCGCGCTTTTCGTCGCGGTCAACGTATACGGATTCCTGCTGTGGACGAAGCGGGGCACGCTGTCGGCGTACGCCGGCATTCAGCTGCTGCTTCCCGTGCTCGGCATCGCCGGCATCGCCGCCACGTGGATACTCGATCGCTCCGGCCTGTTCGAGTCGATCCAGACCGGTGCTACGGTCAGCGCTGACCTGATGTACGCGGCGCTTTTGCTCGTGGTCATGGTACTGATGATCAGCTTTTGGTGGCAGGAACGACAGGCGCAATCAACGGAAGAGAGCAACGACGAATGAAACTGACCAGGTCAATAACCTGTGCGCTCGCGCTTGCGGCGGGCGCCATGGCGCTCGGTGATGAAGCGGGCGAGCGGCAGGCGATCATCGATACCGTGCAGGAACTGTTCGACGCGATGCAGGCCGCCGACGGCGAGCGCCTGCGCACAGTCCTGACACCGTCCGGAATGATATTCGGTTACAGTCAATCGGCCGACGGCATACAGCTCACGACATCGTCCCACCACGAGTTCATCGACGGGCTGGTTACGAGCGAACGCGAATTCATCGAGCGCTTCTGGGACCCCCAGGTACTGATCCACGACCATATGGCAACCGTCTGGACGCCATACGACCTGTGGATCGACGGCGCGTTTTCGCACTGCGGTATCGACAGCTTCCAACTCGTCAAGGCGGATGACCGCTGGAAAATCGCGGGCATACTCTACTCGGTCGAGCGCGAGGGCTGTGCAGAAAGTCCGCTGGGTCCGCTGGATGAAGGTGAAAGCGAATGAGGGATCACGTCATCACGATACTGTTCCTCGTGCTCGCCCTGTTCCTGTATGCGAGGGGCGCCGCGGTGCCTGCGACCGGCCTGCTCGTGCTGGGTGCAATATCGGAGGGCATTTTCTGGTGGCGGCTGGTGCGGCGGAGAAAGCGCGTTCAGGGCGACTGACCGGAAATAAACGCCGCCGTGTTTATAATGTGACGCAGGACGGGAGATAAAAATGGTCAAAAGAATTCTCGCCGGCGTTCTCGGTGTCGTTTCCGCGGGCATTACGATCTGGATCGTCGAGTACGTCGGTCACATCGTTTACCCGCCGCCCCAGGGACTCGATTTTGCGAATGCAGAAGCGATGGGGGCATACGTCGAGACGTTGCCGACCGGCGCCCTGCTGTTTCCGGTCATCGCGTGGATTGTCGGCACCTTCGACGGCGTGCTGGTCGCAGCCCTCGTTGCACGGGCGGTGCCGTTCGTCTATGCGGGCGTGGTCGGCGGGCTGGTCCTGCTCGCGACGATCGCAAACATAGCCATGATCCCGCATCCGGTCTGGGTGCCGATCGTTGCCGTACCGGGGATCGCTCTCGCGGCACTCGGCGGTGCATTGATGGGCCGGCGTTTCGTTTCGCCGGGCGAACCGGCACCACCGGGATAACCGCAACTGCGAACAATCGGGTTGGCACCACGATTGCTACGGAGTCTGAAATGAGTGAGACGTCGGAACGGCGGGTGCCGATTCTGCTGTGGCCCTTTTACGCCGTGTGGCGCCTGCTGACGCTGATCCTGCAGATTCTCGGGAGAATGCTTTGCGTGATCGTCGGCATCGCGTTGATGATCGGCGGCGTCGCGATCGCGATGAGCGTGGTCGGGGCGCCGCTCGGCCTCGCACTTGCCGCGTTCGGCTTCCTTCTGGCCGTGCGGGGTCTATTCTAAGTCACGAAATTGCGAAAGGTCGGGCGGATTCGGCCGTTCGCGCTCGAGCTCGATCTCGTAAATCGCGCGACCGAGATCGTGCAGGAAAGGCAGACCGAGCTCATCGTATTCGTACACGTTGTCGTTGAACGTTTCGTTCGCGTTCGTGTAGACCGTCGCCGCCAGCATGAATTCGATGCCGGCGTCGAAGTCGACGATGTAGGCCGCGTCCGTCAGGAACCCGTAGGCGTCGCCGACCTTGTTGAAGATGCGAATGTTGTCGGGGATCGACTCGGCATCGCCCCCGTACATCAGGAACTTCACGTATCCGTCGGGGTATTTTTCTGCATCGTCGTAGCCGGGAATGCCGCTGTCGCCCGGGTAGCCGGACATGTTCCGGTACACGAAACGGTACTGGTCGCGGCTGAGCGCAAACCGCCGCTGCGGCGGCACGCTTCCCGGAAACATCAGCGCCTGCAGCACGTCGTGCAGCTCCTGTAGCGGGAACGCGTTCTTCTCGGCGAAGTCCTTCGGCCGCTCAAGCAACTGTCCGTCTACGACCTCCGCCTGGCCGAGCGGTATCGGCGTCTCGGCAAGATAGCGCCTGCTGCTGTACGCGGGGCCCTGGCGGTAGATCGCCACGCCGTCATGGTAGAACTCGACCGGATTCGTGAGCCGGTTGGCCTCGACCGGCAGCGTGATCTCCAGCCGATGCATGATGCGCGTGCCCGTGTATCCCTTGCCGTGCATCAGCTCGTTCAGCGGCTCCTGCCCGAGAAACTCGTAGAGCCGGTTGAACGCGTCGTTGTCGCTGACGAGCAGGATCTTGCGCACATAGTGGCCGACCGTCGGCAGGCCGCCGGTTGCAGTCGGGTCTTCCAGCGCCGGCGTCTGCGTCTCGTGCGCCGCGCCGGTGATCATCGGCGTGTCGAGATCCAGCCCGCGGATGCCGATCGCGTTCAGCTTCTCGAGCGCGAGCAGCGCGGTCGGCAGCTTCACGGTGCTGGCAGGATAAAAGTATTCGCCGGCGTTGACGCGATAGGTATACGAACGAAACGAGGGCCGGTTGTCTGTGTCCCGGTCGATCTGCGTGTAGATGATCTGCAGCCGGTGTTTCGCCGGGTCCGCCATGACGGCGCCGAATCGGGACTTATTTGCGTGCAGCAGTTCTTCGAGCGATCCGTTCCAGGCGACACGATCACCGCACGCGCAAAGCGCCGCCAGTGCGATCAACAATGCGATACGTAGCATCGCGGCAGTATCGCACACGTTTGCCGACTGCACGCCACTCGCCGCTGCGGTAGAGTTGTCGCTCGACAACGGGGGACAAACGGCAATGTCGGTATCGCGGCTCGAGCACATCACGCGCAGCGGCGCCGACCAAATGGGCGATCTCGCCGACAGCCTCGACGATGCGGAAGTGCTGCGTCTCGAGAATCTCGATACGAACATCCTCCCGCCTGCCGAAGCGGTCGCGTTCACGAAACGCGCCATCACCGACGACGACGCGAATAGCTACCTGCCGTTCTTCGGTCTCGATTCGCTGCGCAAGGCCGCGACCGGCCTCGTCGCCCGCACCGCGGGTCTCGACTACGACTGGAAAACCGAGTCGGTCATCAGCGCCGGCGGGCTGTCCGGCGTGCTGAACGTGCTGCTAGCGACGCTCGAACCCGGCGATGAGGTGCTCCTGACCGACCCCACCTACGTCGGCCTGATCAACCGCGTCCGGCTTGCTGGCGGCGTGCCGCGCTACGCGCCGCTGGTGCCGACCGCCGAAGGCTGGCGCCTCGACCGGGACGCGCTCGACGCGATCGATCCCGGCCCGGTCGCTGCCGCGCTGCTGATGAGCCCGTCGATGCCGACCGGCGCCGTGTTCGACCGCGACGACTGGCAGGCGCTCGTTCGGTTTTGCGAGCGTGCGGACTGCTGGCTGATCGACGACACCGCGATGGAGCGCATCCTGTTCGACGGCCGCGAAGTGATACACCCCGCCTCGTTTCCCGGCATGCGCGAGCGCGTCATCATTGTCGGTTCGGCATCGAAGGAATACCGAATGATCGGCTGGCGGGTCGGCTGGGTCGTCGGCCCGGCACGAATCGTCGCCGACATCGCCCGCGTCAGCATCACGAACGTCGTGTGCCAGACCGGCATCGCGATGGGCGCGGTGGCGACCGCGATCGAAAGCGCCGACGACGGCATCGCGGCCAGCGTGGCCGAGCTCCAGGCCCGGCGTGACCTGATTCTCTCGGAGCTCGGCGACTACATGATCATCCCGCCGCACGGCGGCTGGTCGATGCTGGTCGATGTGAAACCACTCGGCATCGACGGCGCCGAGGCCTCGAAGCGGCTGCTGGAGAAAGGCAAGATCGCGGCGACGCCGATGGTCAACTGGGGCGGTCCGCACTGTGCCGATTACGTTCGGCTCGTGTACTCGAACGAAAGTGTCGAGCGCCTGCACGGCATCGGCGAACGCTTTACGCGCGCACTGCGCTGACAGGACACAGAAAATGAGCGAAAGATTCACGGTCGAAAAAGCGCTGTCACTCGTCGCGGAATCAGACGACGGGCGGTACGGCGTGCTGCTCGAGCGCGGTACGCTGGAACTGGGCTATTACAAACCGGATCGCGTCGACCCGCAGAAACCGCACACGCAGGACGAGATCTACATCGTGCAAACCGGCACCGGCGTGTTCGTCAACGGCGATTCGCGACAGCCCTTCGAACCGGGCGAAGCGCTGTTCGTCGCCGCCGGCGTCGAACACCGATTCGAGGACTTCAGCGACGATTTCGCGGCGTGGGTCATCTTCTACGGAAAAGAAGGGGGTGAGCTGTGAAAAGAGCGGCAATGGCAGCGTTTCTCGCGCTTTGCGCGTGCGCCGTGCACGCGGGCATCGACGACCTCGATTGGCTGGCCGGCTGCTGGGCCTACGAGGGCCGCAACGCAGGCTCCGGGGAACAGTGGATGGCGCCGGCCGGCGGCACGATGTTCGGCTTGAGCCGCACGGTCAGCGGCGGCCGCACTGTCGCGTACGAGTACCTGCGCATCGTCGAGGAGGAGGACGGCACGCTGGCGCTGATCGCGTCCCCGTCCGGCCAGGCGACGGCGCGCTTCGCGATGCTCTCGATGGCGGAACGCGAGGTCGTATTTTCCAATCCGGAGCACGACTTTCCGCAGCGCATCATCTATCGCCTCGGCGACGACGGAGCCCTGCTCGGCCGCGTCGAGGGAATCGTCGACGGCCAGGAGCGCGCGGCCAATTTCCCGATGCGGCGCACCCGGTGTGCAGGCGAATAATCTCAATGAGGAATGGTGAACGATGACGAGACCCCCGGAGTTCCGCGCCGGCAAGAACATCGCGATGAAGGTGCCGGAGCACGAGTACCTGCGCACGGTCGCGTTCTACCGCGACGTGCTGGGCTTCGAGGAAACCGGCACGAATCCACCTGAGGAAGTGGAATCGACCTGCTTTCGCTTCGGCGAAATGACGCTTTGGATCGACCGCGTTCCGGGCCTGTCGCAGGCCGAATTGTGGCTCGAGGTGCGCACCAGCGACGTGGCCGCCGCGTCGCGCTATCTCGCCGGCAAGGACTGCGCTCGTCGTGACGAGATCGAGCCGCTGCCGGATTCCATCGACGGCTTCTGGCTCGCGAACCCTGCCAACGTCATTCACCTGGTAACGAAGTGACGGCAAGCTACGCGGGCGCCTGCCACTGCGGTGCCATCGGTTTCGAGTACCGGACCGACGTGCCACCGCCCAAGTGGTCCATACGCGCCTGCCAGTGTACGTTCTGCCGCGCACACGATGCGCTCAGCACCTCCGATCCGGGCGGCGATATCCGTTTCCGCGCTGAGGAACCGCAGCACCTTCAGCGCTATCGTTTCGGACTGAAGACAGCCGACTTCCTGCTGTGCCGCAACTGCGGCGTGTACATCGGTGCACTGATCGAAACGGACAGCGGTCGCTACGGCATCGTCAATACTCACGCCCTCGTCGAAACGCCCGCCGACATCGCTGGCACGGCGCCGATCCGCTACGACAGTGAAGATACCGGGGGTCGCGTCCGGCGCCGCGAAGAGCGCTGGACGCCGGTCAGCGAGGCGCCAGCCGACTAGCGGCCGAGCCAGGCGACCTCACGAATCTCCTGCAGACCGGCCTTGCGGAACTTGGGCGGGCAGGTTTCGAGGTCGTCCCGTTCGGCCACCCGCTCGAGGTCGTCCCAGTAGCCGCGGATCTCTTCGGCCAGCACGGCATACGGCGGCCCGTCGACGACCGACTGGTCGTACTCGAGCGTGATAAGGAGGCGCGCAGCGTCCGGCTTCAACAGCCGTTTCGTGTGCGCCACGTATTCGGCGCGGTGCGTTTTCTCGATCGCGACGATCGCACCGCGATCGTAGAGCGCATCGCAGGGCGAGGTTTCAAACGCGAAGTAGTCGCCGCAGTAAATGTCAATCGACGCATCGGCTGCCGTGTAGCGATCGAGACCGTTGCCAGCCGCGCGCGTGAATTCGAGACCCGACTCGTCGAAGAACGCGCGCACCGCGATGTCGGAAATCTCCACGCCGATGACGTTGAGATCACGCGCGGCGAGCCACAACAGGTCGGGCGCCTTGCCGCACAGCGGCACCAGCACGCGGCTGCCTGCGGCAAGCTTCGGCCAGTGTCGTTTCAGGAGCGCGTTGCCGTGTTTTTCGTGCCACCCGGTCCTGCCTTCGCGCCAGCGGCCGAGCCAGTCTTCTGTCACTAGCGCAAGAACTTGAGCTTGTCCGAGAGGCCGTCGTCCAGCCCGGCGATCCGTCCGGCCGGTGTGAAGCCGAGCACGACGAACACGACCAGCCAGAGAACGTCGTGGTTCGTGCCGGCGAGCAGCGACGCGCCCTTCGCAAACCAGAAGTTCAGGACGAGCAGCGCGCCGGCGGCGGCAGCGTAGCGGGTAGCGAGGCCGAGAATCATCGCGAACCCGACAGCGAGCTCGCCCCACACCACCAGGCTTGCAAACACGGCTTTGTTCGGAATCACGACGTTGTCGA
>CALKYK010000313.1 GCA_938003715.1 uncultured Gammaproteobacteria bacterium | reverse complement strand
GACGAAAAGTTCGCCCGCCGCGAGCGTGCGCGTATCGGTGCTGACGCCGCGGAACGTGACGTCCTCGCCGTGCAAGGATCCCTGCACGGTATCGGCAGCACCCGACATCGTTCCCACCATCATGTCCCGTCGATTCCGGCAGCCCGCGCCTCGAGGCCTGCCCTTGCCACATCAGCATCGGAAAAAGCCAGCCGTTCCCTGCCGATGACCTGGTAGTTCTCGTGCCCCTTGCCGGCAACCAGGACCGTGTCCCCTGCCGCCGCTTCCCTGACCGCGTGCAGGATCGCGGTGCCGCGGTCCTCGATCGCGACGCTGCCCTCGGCCATGCCTTCGAGGACCTCCGCGATGATCTGCCCGGGCGGTTCAGTTCTCGGGTTGTCGCTGGTCACGATCGGGTGGTCGGCGAGACGGGAGGCGATGCGACCCATCAATGCGCGCTTGCCGCGGTCACGGTCACCGCCGCAGCCGAATACGCACCACAGCCTGCCGCCCGAGTGTGCCCGCAGCGCTTTCAACGCGGCTTCGAGACTGGCCGGCGTGTGCGAATAATCGACGAAGACCTGCGGCAGTGGCGATTCGGATACGACGTCGATGCGCTGCATGCGACCGGCCGGTGCGGACACGGTCTCGAGCACCGCACGCGCGTCCTTGAGATCGATGCCCTGCGACAGCAGGGGGGCGAGCACCTGTGCCGCTTTCGCGACGTTGAATTCGCCCGGCAACGGAAGCGAGATGTCCGCGGCGGCCCAGGCGCTCTGCAACGCGATGTTCGAGCCCTGCGGCGTTGCGACGACCGAGCGTACGAAGACGTACGGCCTGCCGTTGGCGACGCGGTCGAAACGGGTGGAAACGGTAATGACGCCGGGGCCGCAGCGATCGGCGAGCTCGGTGCCGAAATCGGTGTCGAGGCTGACGATGCGTGTATCGACGTCGTAGTCGAGGAACAGGCTCGCCTTCGACTCGCCGTATGCGCGCATGCTGCCGTGATAGTCCATGTGGTCACGGGTCAGGTTGGTGAAGATGGCGGCGCCGAAGCGCATGCCGTCGACGCGCTTCTGTTCGAGCGCGTGCGACGACACCTCGATCGCCGCCTGCTTTGCGCCGGCGCTGCGAAAGTCCGCGAGGAGCGCGTGCAGCTCGACGCAGGCCGGCGTCGTCATCGAGGCGTCGCCGGTCATGTCGTCGACGCCGTAGCCGAGCGTGCCTATGTAGCCGCACGGCTGACCGAGACGGCCGAGGCACTGGCGTATCAGCCAGGCAACCGTCGTCTTGCCGTTGGTGCCGGTGATGCCGGTAACCCGGACGTCTCGCGACGGCGTGTCATAGAAGCGATTCGCAATGGTGCCGAGCGCCGACGACAGGTCGCGCACGCCGACCATCGGCACCGATGCGTCCGTCGCGCTGGCCGTCGCGGTGTCGAAAGCGACGGCGGCCGCACCACGGGCGATCGCCTGCTCGAGATAGTCCAGCCCGTGCGACGACTCCCCCTGGCAGGCCAGGAAAACGTCGCCCTCGACGATGCGCCGGCTGTCGGTGGCGATACCGGTCACCTCGAGGCCGGCTGCGCCTTCGAGTCCTGATGCATCCATGCCCTCGAGCAGTTGCCCGAGCGTCATGTGCGGTCGCAGTCTCTCGGCCGGCATGCTCATTGACTCATGGCCTGCAACAGTGCGCCTTCGCCGTCGCCCGGCAGTCCGTCGGGGGGAATCGCGAGCAGCCGCAGCGACTCGGTCATGACATCAGCGAACACCGGTGCCGCGACGTCACCTCCGTAGTACAGGTTGCCGGTGGGTTCGTCGATGACGACGACGGCGGCCAGCCGCGGATCGCTGGCCGGCGCGAGACCGGCAAACATCGAGAAGTACTTGTCCTCGGAATAACCGCCGGCAGCGAATTTCCACGACGTGCCGGTCTTGCCCGCGACGCGATCGCCGGTCACGCCGCCGGCGCTGCCGGTACCGCCGGGTCGGACCACCTCTTCCATCATTTCCCGCACCGCGTCCGCGGTGTCGGCAGAGATTGCCCGCTCACCACGTCCCGGGCGCTCGAGCTGCACCAGCGAGACCGGCTTGATGATGCCGCCGCTGCCGATCGCCGAATACGCCTGCGCGAGCTGCAGCGGCGTCACCGATATGCCGTAGCCGTAGCCCAGTGTCGCCTTGCTGATCTCGCGCCAGTCCGAATAGTGGGTCAGCAGGCCGGCCGATTCACCGGGGAAGTCGCTGGAGGTCAGCGAACCGAGACCGAACCGGGTCATGGTCCGCCACAGCTGGTCCGGCTCCAGCGACATCGCGATCTTGGTCGCGGCAACGTTACTCGACCGCGACAGGACCGTGGTCAGGCTGACCCGGCCCAGGTTGTTGCCGTCCTCGATGCGTTTCGGGCCGACGACGACGTAGCCCGGCGACGTGTCGACGATGCTCGAGGCACGGTAGCGGCCGCTTTCCAGCGCGGCCGCGATGATCAGCGGCTTGATGCTCGAGCCCGGCTCGAAGATGTCGGTTATGGCGCGATTGCGGTAGCGCTCGGCCAGGTACTGCGATCGGTCGTTCGGGTTGTACGACGGCTGGTTGACCATCGCCAGCACTTCACCGCTCGCGATGTCGAGAATCACGATGGAACCGGATTCCGCGCGGTGGCGCTTGATCGCCGCCTTCAGCGTGCGATAGGCGAGGTACTGCAGCCGGAGGTCGATGCTCGCGTGCAGGTCCTTGCCGTGCCGTGGCGGGCGGATGCTGGCGACGTTTTCCACCGACCGGCCCAGGCGATCCTTGAGTACGCGCTTGGAACCGGACTCGCCGGCCAGCCAGTGATCGAAAGCGAGTTCGAGTCCCTCCTGGCCCTCGTCGTCGATATTGGTGAAGCCGACCAGGTGCCCCGCGACCTCACCGGCCGGATAGTAGCGACGGTATTCGCGCAGTGCGTTGACGCCCGGCAGCTTCAGGGCCAGGACGCGACGCGCCTGCTCCGGGCTCAGGTGCCTCCTTATATAAAGAAACTCCTTGTCCATGCTGCGCGTGATGCGCCGCATCAGTAGCTCCGCATCCAGGTCGACGGCGCGTGCAAGCTCCGGCACCCGGTCCACCGCGCTCGCGAGTTCCTTCGGGTTCGCCCAGACGCTGTCCACCGGCGTACTGATCGCGAGCGGCTCGCCGTTGCGATCGACGATCGAGCCCCTGTGCGCCGAGATCTTTTCCGTACGCAGGTGACGGGCGTCGGCCTGGTGGTTGAGAAAGTCCTTGTTGAAAACCTGCAGGTGCACGGCACGCGCAGCCAGCGCCGCCGCGCCGAGCGCAAAGAACGCGATCACGACGACGAGGCGCGCCGTGAATTTGCGTGCCGTCTCGACTTTCGTTCTTGCGCCTCGACTCATGCCCCTGCTCATGCCTCGACTTATGGCCGCTCGATCACGTAGATACTGCGCGCGTCGGGCCGCGCCAGTGCGAGTTCGTCAGCGGCGAACTGCTCGATGCGCGCATGCGTCGCCCATGTGGATTGCTCTATCTGGAGCTGCCCCCACTCGATGTTCAGTTCGTCACGTTCACGCGTCAGCGTTTCGAGTTCGACAAAAAGCTTGCGCGATTCGTGTTTCGTGAAAACCAGCGCCAGTGCCGACAGCACGCAGACCGCGGCAAAAACCAGCGTCAGCAGGAGCGGTTCCCGGCGCGTCCGCATCACAGCCGCTCCGCGACCCGCAGCCGTGCGCTGCGCGCCCGCGCGTTGACCTCGACTTCCTGCGCCGATGCGCTCACTGGCTTGCCGACGACGCGAAATGTCGGGCGGTACTGTTCGGGTACCTCGGGCAGGCCGCGGTACGGAGCCGGCACGTTCGACGCATCGCGCATGAAGCGCTTGACGCGTCGATCCTCGAGCGAGTGAAAACTGACGACCGCGAGGCGCCCGCCGGGGCGCAGGACGTCGGTGATCGTCGCCAGCGCTGCGTCGAGTTCCTCGAGCTCGCGATTCAGGAACAGGCGTATCGCCTGGAACGTGCGGGTGGCTGTGGGCTTCCGCGCGCCCCGGCCTGGGCCCGCGCCGCTGCGGATGTCAGCCAACTGTCTGCTCCACGTCGGCGTCGCGTCGCGTCGTGGCGCGAGGATCGCAGCGGCGATGCGCCCGGCGTGGCGTTCCTCGCCGAGTGTGGCAATGACTTTCCTGAGCGTCATTCGGTCCACTTTCTCAATCCATTCGGCCGCGCTTTGCCCGCCGGTCGGGTCCATGCGCATGTCGAGGGGTCCGTCGGTGCGGAAGCTGAATCCCCGCTCCGCTTCATCCAGCTGCGGCGAGGAGACGCCGAGATCGAGTAACACCCCGTCCACTTTCCCTGTGAGCTGTCTTTCGTGCGCATAGCGGGCTATCTCCGAGAAGCGGCCGTGAAGGAGTTCGACGCGCGGATCGTTGCGGATTGCGTCGGGTGCTTCGGCGAGTGCCTGCGGGTCGCGATCGATGCCAATGAGCCGACCCGATGCCCCGAGCTGTTCGAGAATTGCACTCGCGTGCCCCCCGCGGCCGAATGTTCCGTCCACATACGTGCCATCACTTTTAATGTTCAGCCCTGCGAGTACAGGGCCCAGAAGTACCGGCACGTGGTGCCCGGCGCCTTCCGTTGCTGGTGTCACCGGCCGGAGTCGGTATCAAAGCGACAGTGACTCGAGTTCGGCCGACAGGTCGGTGTCGTCGTCGTCCGAAAGCCACTCGTCGCGTTTTCCGTTCCAGCGTTCCTCATCCCACAGTTCGAATTTGTTGCCCTGACCGATGAGCACCGCCTGGCGGTCCAGCCCGGCGAATTCGCGCAATTCGCGTGACAGGAGTATCCTGCCGTGCCCGTCGATCTCGACTTCCGTGGCGTGTCCGACCATCAGCCGCTGCAGGCGACGCGCCTTCTTGTCGAGGCTCGGCAGACGCACCAGTTTTCGTTCGATTTCCTCCCAGTCGGGGAATGGATAAATGAGGAGGCAGTAGTCCTTGTCCACCGTCGCCACGAGCTGCCCGTCACAACGCGCCTGGATCCGCTCCCGGTACCGGGTCGGAATGGCGAGACGCCCCTTGGCGTCCAGGGTGACTTTGGTAGCCCCACGAAACACGGTGTTTGTTGATGATGGGTAGCGTGCCGAGCGTGAATGAACCGCTTACGCCGCATTCGCCCATCTCCTCCCACTTTTTTCCACTTTTCGACACTATATTCGGGGCCTTTCGAGAGGTCAACGCCGAATCCAATTAATCTTTGTTCTACAGGTACTTAGAGGCTATTCCGTGGCCAAATCCGGGCGAATTGTGGCAGGCCTAAGGAACTGAAAATCAACCAGTTAATGGGAAATACTCGAATTGAGATGAAATTCGGGTCGGCAGACGGCGACAGTGCTGGGATTGCGCCGTTTGCGCGCGCATCTGCGCAAGCGGCCGCGGCGCCGGCGCCGGACGGGCCGCCGGGTACCGGCTTCAAGTGACTGAATGAAAAAGGGAAAGTAAGAGCCGGCCGTAAGCCGGGTTCTGTCGTGGACAACCATTCATCTGGGACAGCCGTCACCGGCTGCCTCTAGCGACCTACCCGGGAGCCCGCTCAGGCGTGCGGTCGGGGCCCGCGAGAGCCCTCCTGCTCCCCTATTTGGTCTTGCTCCGGGCGGGGTTTACCCTGCCGCGGCGTGTTACCACCCGCGCGGTGCGCTCTTACCGCACCATTTCACCCTTACCGAGAGATCTCGCGATTTCGCGGCGGTATCTTTTCTGTGGCACTTTCCATGGACTCGCGTCCTCCAGGCGTTACCTGGCGCCCTGCCTGATGGAGCCCGGACTTTCCTCCGCGCGCCTCGATAGAGACCCGCAGCGGTTGCCTGGCCGACTCTTACTTTCCCCTTCACGAAAGGACGGGACGAATGATACTGGAACGGGCCTTCCTCAGTCGTCGCCGTTCTTTTTCAACATCCTGCGGTACAGTGCGTTTCGCTTCTGACCGGAAAGTGCGGCGACGAGTTCGACGGCCTGGCTGCCGGGGAGGATGCCCGCGAGCGCATCGAGCAGCGCATCCGCGTCGACGGCCGGGCGCGTTTGCCTTTCCGGGCTGCCCGCAACGACGATGACGAACTCGCCGCGCGATGCGATCGAGCCGGCCTTAAGCTCGTCGGCCAGCGAGCCGAGCGTGCCGCGCCGGCACTGTTCGTGGAGCTTCGTCAGTTCGCGCCCCAGGAATGCCTCGCGAGCGGCGCCGAAAACCTGCCCGAGATCGTCCAGCGTGTCGGCGATGCGATGCACCGCTTCGAAAAACACCAGCGTGCGCGGCTCGTCGCGCAGGCGCTCGAATGGCTTCAGCCGCGCCG
>CALKYK010000312.1 GCA_938003715.1 uncultured Gammaproteobacteria bacterium | reverse complement strand
ATATCTGCCCGTCTCCCTGCTGCTGTTCGGGCACGGTGCCGACCCGGCGCGAGCGCAGGCACCGGTTGAACAGACAACTCCGTCGGTGCCGCACCGGAACTCTGCCAGCGCCATCGCGCTGTCCGATGAACGGATCCTGATCGTCGGTGGATCCGCCTATTCCCGTACCAGGCCGGTCTGGATTCCGACATTTCGTGCAGAGATTTTCGACATCGCAGCAGAGCGGTTCATGCCTGCCGACGCAACGCACTTTTATTACTACGAACCGACTTTGCTGACGTTGAACGACAGCCGGGCCCTGGTGGCCGGACTTCATCACGCGACCGAATACGGAGACCCGCTGTCCGACACGTATTCGCCGGAGATCTACGATCCGGCGACGAATACCTGGTCACTCCTCGACAAGATCGTGCTCGACAACAGCGAGCGCATCTACGCCAACCTGCTCTACGACGGCACGGTCTTTTTCCTGGCCGTAAGCTACGACCGGCTATTCAACAGCAGTCGCAAGGACGCCAACATGTACCGCGCCTGGCTGTACGATTCCGACCGCGAGACGGTCGAGGAGTTTGTGCCGCTGCTATCGCCGCGCACGTCGGCGTTTCCGGTCATCCTGCCGTCCGGCGACGTACTGATGACCGGCGGATACGAAGCCGTCTTCGAACCCGAGCACCTGTGTGAGCAGGTTCCTGCGGAATACGCGATCGAGGCCGGAGAGCCGAGCGGCGACTGGTGTGCCAGCCATGGCGCGTGGATGAGCGTGCCCGCCAGGACGACGGAGACCTGGGACATCTTTTGGAAAGAGAAGAAGACATACAACCAGTTGCCCTTCGACGGGGCTACCGAGTTGTTCACGCAGTTTCTCGACAACGGCGACGTACTTGCCGTCACGAGGGTCGCCTCGAGGCTCCGCAGCCAGCCGCCAAGATCGGCTGCGGTCTGGTCGGTGAAGGGCGAACGGTGGGCCCGGCTGCAAGACTTTCCCGAGTACTTCCACCTCGACATCAACGACGACCTCATCGAACTGGACGACGGGATGCTCGTCGGACCGTCCGGTGGGTACGTGCCGTCGACCGGACAGTGGCATCCGTTCCCGCCGTCGATGCCGACGGGAATCATCGTTGAACTGCCATCGGGGACGATCGGCTTCATGAGAGCGTCGGAACCATACTGGGTCGAGCTGGATGCCTCGTCGCCGGAATGGACGAGCCAGTGAAGCCGGGACCGGCTCGAGTTGTGGAATCGCGAGCTGCGCATCGTCGCGCCCTCTGCGCCGGTATCCTGCTGGCGGCGCTGGCCTGCCCGGTACCGGGCCAGGAACCCGATGCACAGGCGGGTCCTGTCGCCCGGGAAAACATGCTGGGACCGAAACCGTACTGGCCCGTCATGCAAGACCGGATCGACAACATGGGCTGGGGCGACCTCGACCTGGATGGCGACGCCGATGTGGCCATTCACTATCACGCCAACCGGCAGCAATACCTCGCGCTGTACCGCAACGAGGGGGGCATGACGTACAGCAGGTACGACGTGTTCCAGATTCCGGGCGGCGATGTGGAACAGGTCGCTTTCGAGGATATCGACGGCGACCGGTATCCGGATCTGCTCATCGTCCGCTTCCGCGGCCCGAACACGATCAACCGTAACGACGGCAAGGGCGGGTTCGACAGCCGGGGGAGCATGCTCGGCTTAAACGCCGACGACAGCCACGAAATCATCGGCAGCGATATCGACGGGGACGGCGACACCGATCTCGTCGTCGCCAACGCAGGCAAGTCGAAGCGCTACCTGAACGACGGCTTCGGCAACTTCAGCCCGGGACGAGCGATCAATCGGGATCCGTCCGGCGCGCGAAGTGTCGTTGCCGGCGACGTCGATGGTGACGGGGACGTGGACCTGCTGCTGGGAACGCACTACGGGCATGTCGTTCTGTACACGAACCACGGCAACGGCACGTTCGACGCCGACGGCATCCAGGTCACACCGACCCGGATGGGCAGCATGGGAACACTGGTGCTGGTTGACGCGGACGCCGACGGCGACCTGGACCTGTTCGCCAGCGATCCGACCGACGTCGAGTATTTCGAAAACGCCGGCGACGGAAACTTCGAGCCGCCTGTGGAACTGGGGGGTGGCGGATACCTGTTGATGGACGACATGGACGGGGACGACGACATCGATTTCGTCACGTCGCCGGCGCAGGTGTTTCTCAATGATGGTCCGGGAGTATGGTCGGCGACCGAGCGGTTCATCAACTCCGACAACACGCAGGAACGGGCGCTGATCGATGTCGATAACGACAACGACCTGGACCTGGTGCTGTTACCGCATCAAACGCTCGGTTTGAAGGTCTATTTGAACAACACGATCGCCCGCACCGTCACTGACTAGTGGCGATTCTTGCTCGCAGACGAAAATTACCGCTACTCGCAGCTTTCCTTTTCCTGCTCCCACCATCGTGACAGCACGCGGTTGTACTCGGTGATGTAATCGCTGCCGTCATCGATTCGTTCGACGTCGTCGGCGTTCAGCGCGTCGAGATCGACGACGATCGTGAAGCCCGGCCGGCGCGCGTGGCACTGCAGCAGCTCCTCGACGCCCGGGAATTCCGTATTTCCCTGGAACGTGAGCCCGATCAGTCGCGGACGTCCGTCGGCGATCTCGCGCGCCATGCGGGTCAGGTGTTCGTTCTCTTCGATCCAGCCGAGTAACTGTCGTACAGGCGGCAGTGAGGTATCGGTCGAGGCGAACTCCGCCGGAATCGTCTCGGGATTCAGCGCCATCCTGTCCATGCGCAGGACGTCGCGCGGCCAGATGTAGTTGCCGCGACGCATCATCACCACCGTGCCGTCGGGGTAGTGCAGCTGGTGGCCTCGGATCGTGCGCGCCTTGAGCCTGTCGGTCCAGCCGGCCACCGTGATCGGGTCGCCCACCTTGATCGCCTTCAGCTCTTCCGCAAAGCCCAGCTGCTCGGCGTCGCGCGGATCCTCCGTCGACAACACCCATTTCTCGATTTCGCCGTCG
>CALKYK010000311.1 GCA_938003715.1 uncultured Gammaproteobacteria bacterium | reverse complement strand
AGGGTCACGCCGCGCCCGGCATATACGCGAGGGCCTTCCTCGAAGGCCGGCTCTCGATAGAGAATCTTCAGAACTTCAGGCGCGAGCTCCTGCCCAATGGCGGCCTTCCGTCGTACCCGCACCCGTGGCTCATGCCGGAATTCTGGCAATTCCCGACGGTCTCGATGGGACTCGGCCCGATGATGGCCCTGTACCAGGCGCGATTCATGCGCTACCTGGAGAATCGCGAGCTCATCCCGAAAAACGACCGTAAGGTGTGGTGTTTTCTGGGCGACGGCGAGATGGACGAGCCGGAGTCGATGGGCGCCATCACGATGCCGGTACGCGAAGGGCTGGACAACCTGGTCTTTGTCGTCAATTGCAACCTGCAGCGACTCGACGGACCGGTACGCGGCAACGGCAAGATCATTCAGGAGCTCGAGGCGGCTTTTCTCGGTGCGGGCTGGAATGTCATCAAGGTCATTTGGGGCTCGCGCTGGGATCCGCTGATCGCAAAGGACCACAAGGGTCTGCTGCGTCGCGTGATGGAGGAATGCGTCGACGGCGAGTACCAGAATTTCAAGTCGAAGGGCGGAGACTATGTCCGCGAGCACTTTTTCGGCCGCTACCCGGAAACTGCCGAAATGGTCGCGAACATGTCCGACGACGAAATCTGGCGCCTCAATCGCGGCGGTCACGACCCGCTCAAGATGTACGCTGCCTATGACGCGGCCGTCAATCACAAGGGGCAGCCGACGATCATCCTTGCAAAGACCGTCAAGGGCTTCGGCCTGGGACAGGCGGGCGAGGGCATGAATGTCGCGCACCAGCAGAAGAAACTCGACGTCGATGCGCTGAAGATGTTTCGTGACCGGTTCAATATTCCGGTGTCGGACAAGGACGTCGAGAACGTGCCGTACTGCAAGCCGGATCCCGACAGCGCCGAAATCGAGTACCTGCACGAGCGGCGCAAGGCGCTCGGCGGTTACCTGCCGCAACGGCGCACGAAATCCCAGGCGCTGGCCGCGCCGCCGCTCGAACTCTTCAAGGCGCAGCTCGAAGGTACCGGCGAACGCGAAGCGTCGACGACGATGGCATTCGTACGCATCCTGACTTCGCTGATTCGCGACAAGCAGATCGGCAAGTACGTCGTGCCGATCGTGCCCGACGAGGCGCGCACGTTCGGCATGGAGGGCATGTTTCGCCAGGTCGGCATCTATTCGTCCAAGGGTCAGCTGTATACGCCGCAGGACGCGGACCAGCTCATGTACTACCGCGAGGACAAGCAGGGCCAGATCCTCGAGGAGGGCATCAACGAAGCCGGCGCCTTCTGCTCCTGGCTCGCCTCGGCGACTTCGTACAGCAATCACGACCAGCAGACGATTCCGTTCTACATTTACTACTCGATGTTCGGCTTCCAGCGCATCGGCGACTTCATCTGGGCCGGCGGCGACCTGCAGGCGCGCGGCTTCCTGATCGGCGGCACGGCCGGGCGCACGACGCTCGCCGGTGAAGGTCTGCAGCACCAGGACGGTCACAGTCTCGTCGCCGCATCGACGGTCCCGAACTGCGTGTCCTACGATCCGACTTACGCCTACGAACTCGCGGTGATCATCCAGGACGGACTGCGGCGCATGATCGCCGAGCAGGAACACGTTTTTTATTACATCACCTGCATGAACGAGAACTATGTGCACCCCGAGATGCCGTCCGGCGTCGAGGACGGCATCCTGAAGGGCATGTATCTGCTGCAGGTCGGCGGCCAGGGCAAGATTCGCGTGCAGCTGATGGGCTCCGGCACGATCCTGCGCGAGGTGCTCGGCGCGGCAGACCTCCTGTTCGAGGACTTCGGCGTACCGTCAGACGTCTGGTCGGTGACGAGCTTCAATGAGCTCCGCCGCGAAGCGCTTGCCACCGAGCGCTGGAACCAGCTGCATCCCGAAGAGGAACCGCGGCAAAGCTATCTCGAGGAGAAGTTCGGCGAGCGTGAGGGACCGTACGTTGCTGCAACGGACTACATGAAAATCGTGCCGGACCAGATTCAGCGCTGGATGCCCGGGCAGTACGTCACGCTCGGTACCGACGGCTACGGCCGCAGCGACGATCGCGAAGCACTGCGCCGCTTCTTCGAGGTCGACAAGCGCTACATCGCGGTGACCGCACTGAAAGCGCTGGCCGACGATGGCAAGATCGACCAGAAAACCGTCTCGCAGGCGATCGAGAAATACGGCATCGATCCCGAGAAACCGGATCCGGTCACACTCTGATGTCGAATACGATCAAAATCGAGGTACCGGATCTCGGCGACTTTTCGGATGTCGAGGTGATCGAGGTGCTGGCCAAGAAGCATGAAGCGCCGATCGTCATCGACTATCGGGCGCTGGAGGATGTGGGGATCGACAGCAGCATTCCGATCTCCGCCACGCTCGGCGGGGAGTCGCTTTCGCAGGCGCTGTGGCGATTGACGCGCCCGCTCGATTTGCATTGGGTCATTCGCGAGGAAGTCATCTTCATCACCACGCCGGAAGAGGCCGAGTCCGAACTGTTGACATGGCTCTATCCCGTGCGCGACCTCGTCGCGAGCGAAGATGAAATGGTG
>CALKYK010000310.1 GCA_938003715.1 uncultured Gammaproteobacteria bacterium | reverse complement strand
AAAGCGCCGGCGTCACGCTCGTGCGCGGCGACCTGATGGGCGTCGCCAGGGCACGTTTGCTGAGCCGGGCAACCATGCGCAATATTCGAGAGAATCTTTTTTTCGCGTTCGCGTACAACACCGCCGGTGTGCCGATTGCGGCAGGCGTGCTGTACCCGGTCTTCGGATTGCTGCTGAGCCCGATGATTGCCGCCGCGGCGATGAGCCTGAGCTCGGTCTCGGTCATCGGCAACGCGCTTCGTCTGCGCAGGTTGAAGTTGTAGCCGGAATAAAGAGACAGGAATATGGAATCGAGCAACGACTACAAATCCGGCAGCCTGACGCTGACTGCGACGGTGGCAATGGGTACCGGGGTCATGATCGGTGCGGGCATCTTCGCGCTAACCGGACAGGTCGCGGAGTACGCGGGACCCATGTTCCCGCTGGCATTTTTGCTCGCTGCGGTTATCAGTGCCTTCAGCGCCTACACCTATATAAAGGTAACGAGCAAGTATCCGTCCGCCGGCGGCATCGCGATGATCCTGCAAAAAGCCTACGGCAAGACCATGATGACCGGCGCCTGCGCCCTGCTGATGGCATTCTCGATGATCATCAACGAGAGCCTGGTCGCTCGAACCTTCGGTACCTATACCCTGCAGCTCTTCGACGCGGGAGATCAGGCATGGCTGGTTCCCTTGCTGGCCGTCGGCCTGATCGTCGTCGCGTTCCTGATCAATATCGCCGGCAATCGCCTGATCGGCGCGGTATCCAAGGTCACGGCAGCAATCAAGATCCTGGGCATCGTCGGGTTCGCGGCGGCAGCCTTGTGGGCCGCGGGCTTCACATTTGAGCCGGCAACGACGGGCGTCGTTGACGACACGTCGGCAACAGGATTTCTCGCCGGCGTTGCCCTCGCGATTCTCGCGTACAAGGGCTTTACAACAATCACTAACAGTGGCGGCGAAGTCGTCGAGCCGCACAAGAATGTCGGTCGAGCAATAATGATATCGCTCGGAATCTGCGTCGCTGTTTACATGCTTGTAGCGTTCGGCGTGGGTTCTACGCTGACAATCGACGAGATCGTGCGAGCGAAGGACTATTCGCTCGCCGAAGCAGCACGCCCAGCACTCGGTGACAATGGCGTCTGGTTCACGGTGGCCATTGCCATCATCGCCACCAGCTCGGGTCTGCTGGCGAGCGTTTTTGCGGTGTCGCGAATGCTCGCGATGCTGACGAATATGAATATCATTCCGCACCGGCATTTCGGCATGCCGGGCGGCATCCAGAAGCACACGCTGGTATATACCGTGGTACTTGCCGCTGTGCTGGCGGCGTTCTTCGATCTGAGCCGGATCGCGTCGCTCGGTGCGATTTATTACCTCGTCATGGACATCGCTGTTCACTGGGGCGTCTGGCGTCACCTTCGGGACGACGTCGGTGCCCGTGCCTGGGTGCTGATTGTCGCGATGCTTCTCGATGCACTGGCCCTGGTTGCCTTCCTGGTCATCAAGGGAGGAGCGGACCCGCTGATCGTTGGCATAGCCGCTGGTTCGATCGCCCTTATATTCGGATTTGAAAAATACTACCTGGCGAGGCGGCGCGGGCAGTGAAATCAATGATATACAAACTGTGTAAAATGCCAGGAAGAATTCGTAAGCACCCCGTTTGTGCTCTGCAATCGAAAGAGCTAGCCTTATAGCAATGATGCGAGCGCGAAAATCCATTGCCGGCCTGTTCGCCATAGTCCTCGTCTTGTCTGCTTGGACCGGGGCAGGGGCTATGTGCGAAATGGATGCGGCGCTGACCACCGCGTCCGCCTCCGCAAGTACGGATGCCCACGCGCATCACGCCACCAACACGGCTTCGCAAGATCACCAGGGCATGGATCACAGCAAACATCTCGCTGCTAGCGGCGGCGAGGCAGAACAGGGATCCTCGGTCGAGTGCCCGTGTTGCGGCAGTTGCGCCTCGATGTGTGTACTTTCGAGCGGCAGCCCGATCGTAACGTCGGTCGCTACCGGCCTTTTTTCGGTTGGCGCAGGCGCTGAGCGTTCACCGAAGGCAGATGCGTTTCGGGCTGGCCCGACGCCTCACGCACCCTACCGACCTCCAATTCTCTCTGCGTAGTTAAGCCGCCCTCCGGGGCCGGCTGGCCGTTCATCGTTTGATAACGATGAATGGTCGTGGGTTCTCGCATTCGACTCCGGCCGAATGCGAATCAGCGACACCATTTAACTCTCAGAGATTTGCCATGAAAACTCTACTCAAGCTCGCCGCCGTGCTGGTGATCGGTGTCGTCGGCATTATCGCGTTCGCGTATTCCGGCCTTTACGATGTCAGCGCAAGCGCACCGCATAGCGGCGCAGTCCACTGGCTGCTGTCGACGACCTCCCATGCATCCATCGAACGGCGTGCAAGGAAAATCGATGTGCCCGACCTGAGCGATGAGTCACTCGTTCGTGCGGGCGTAAACGACTTCGAAGCCATGTGCGTCGGCTGCCATGGCGCGCCGGGCAAGGCCGCCGAAGCTATGGGCCAGGGCCTCAATCCACCGGCGCCGGATCTCGCCGAGTCGGCTGCGCGCATGACCCCGGCGGAATTGTTCCAGGTGACGAAGCACGGCATCCGGATGACCGGCATGCCGGCCTGGGGCGCGACACACGACGACGATGCGATCTGGCCCGTGGTTGCATTCATGACCCGGCTCCCGACACTCGACGCTGACGAATACGACGCGTTTTTGGCTAGCGCTGCCGGCATGGGCCACCACGCGGGTGACGAGCACGGCGCCGGTGCTCATGACCACGCAATGGAACCCGCGTCCGGGCAGGCTGACAAAGCCGTTGAGCACGACCACAGCACGCACTCGCATGGTGACGATCCACCACAACCCGACGCAGACGAATCCCATGACGGCCACGATCATGAGCACTGAATTGCGCAACGACATTTCTGCAGAGCGCCGTCCCCTGGCGCGTGAATCGCAACGGACCGGTGTGCGATTCCGGCGCCCGTTCGCATTGGTTGCGGTCGTACTGCTCGGCGGCTGTAGCAGCATCCCGGCAGACCTGGGACGCGGCGAGGTCAACGAACTGGTTACGGCACGCGGCCAGCCCGTCGATGCGAGAACCGACGAATTGCTCGCGAGATTGACGTCAGCCCCTTTGTCGGCGGAGAGCGCGATCCGCATTGCGCTCATCAACAATCCGGAGCTGCAGGCCAGTTATGCAAGCCTCGGTTTCGCTGCAGCCGACGTGTACGAAGCCGGCCGCATAAGAAACCCGATCCTGAGTGGCGTATTCCTGGATACGAACGCCGCCGGCGAGCGGGACCAGGTAACGTATGGCCTGGTCGTGTCGTTCACCGACCTGATCACGCTGCCGGCACGCAAGCGCCTGTCGCGCGGCGCATTCGCGGCGATGAAGCACCGGGTTGGCGCCGATGTGCTCGGCGTGTCGGCGGCTGCCGAGAAGGTTTATTACGACTACGTCGGCGCACAGCAGGTGGCAGCCCTCAGGGCCCAGATCGCCAAAGCCGGCGAACTTTCCGCACGGCTGGCGCAGCGATTCTTCGATGCCGGCAATCTTGCGCCACGCGAGTTGGCGATGGAGCGAGCGACGGCGTCGGAGGCGCGACTGAACGCGCTGGAGGCGGCCAAAGCATCCTTCGCTGCGAGGACCGCCCTGGCAACCGTGCTGGGGTTGTCGGTCGGCGAGCCCTGGACGGCACCGGCGGCATTGCGGTTGCCGGTCGCCACCGAAGACGATCTCGATGAGTTGCTGGCGCTCGCCCGTAATTCCCGGCTCGACCTTGCTGCCGCACACACGAATGCCGATGTACTGGCGGATCGCCTCGGCGTCGTGAACTGGACCCGATGGCTGGGCGATCTCGACGTCGGTTTCGAGCGCGAGCGGGACACTGACGGCTCGCGGCTTTCGGGTCCTACGGTCGACTGGGAGGTACCGATCTTCAACCAGCATCGCGACGCACTGCTGCGAGCCGACGCGGAATTACAGGTAGCAGTCAGCAACGTGCGTCGCGTGACACTCGACGTCGACAACAGTGTGCGCCTTGCACACGCAGCGCTGCAGAACGCGCGCGCAAGAATCGACGAGTACCGAACGACACTGTTACCGCAACGAGTCGAAACGGTCGCGCGCGCACAAGAGGAAGTGAACTTCATGTTGATTGGCATTTTCGAGCTGATCGCCCTGAAGCAGGACGAGTATGACGCTTACCAGGGCTATCTCGAAGCCATACGTGACTATTGGCTGGCACGCGCAGAGCTGGCGCTCGCCGTCGGCACGTCACTGCCGAGTGCGGCCAGCATCGGCGACGAACGCATCGACGTGGAGGAATTCGTCCGGCCGGCAGAGAGCGGCGGTGATCACACTGGACATGGCGGCATGCACGACGACATGGCAATGCCGGAGAACGGCGAAAAAGAGTCGGCCATGCCGATGGATCATTCCGGTCACCGGATGAATAAGGACGACGGCGCGCACCAGTCGCCGCAGCACGAAAAGCCGAAAGACAACCGACCCGACCCGGGCAGTAGCGCAGATCAAAATCAGCACGAGCACGATCACGGAGGTGCACAATGACTTCACGACGCGAGTTCCTTGGGTACACGGGCGCTGTCGCGACCGCAGTGGGTACGGTAGCCAACGGGGTAAACGCCCAGGAAGCGCCGCGGGCTCCGGTGGCAGGAAACAGTTCCTCGTATCGGCCTGTGAGAACCCTCAACGGCTGGACGCTGCCATACACGATGAAAAACGGCGTAAAAGAGTTTCACCTGGTCGCCGAGGAGGTCGAGCACGAGTTCGCGCCGGGCAGCCGCGCCAAGTGCTGGGGTTATAACGGCACGACGCCGGGCCCGACGATCGAGGCTGTCGAGGGCGACCGGGTGCGCATACTCGTTACGAACAATCTGAAGGAGCACACGACCATACACTGGCACGGCCTGATCCTGCCGAGCGGGATGGACGGAGTCGGCGGCCTTAACCAGCCGCACATCAATCCGGGGGAGACCTTCGCCTACGAGTTCACGCTGAAGCAACACGGCAGCCACATGTATCACCCGCACGCGGACGAAATGGTGCAGATGGCTGTCGGCATGATGGGCATGTTTATCATTCACCCGAAGAACGGCGAAGCGGTACCTGTCGATCGCGACTACTGTTTCCTGCTGCACAACTGGGCAATGCACCCGGGTACGTACCGGCCGGACCCTGCGATCATGCAGGACTTCGATCTATGGACGTTCAACAGCAAGGTTTTTCCGGCTATTGACCCGGTGGTCGCCCGCACCGGCGAGCGTGTGCGGGTGCGCATGGCCAACCTGTCGATGTGGAATCACCCGATACACATGCACGGCGTGCAGTACTGGGTGACCGGGTCCGACGGAGGGCGCTGGCCGAGAAGCCAGTGGCGCACGGAAACGACGGAAATCGTCGGCGTCGGCCAGATTCGCGACATCGAGTTCGTCGCGGTGCCGGGCGACTGGGCGTTCCACTGCCACATGGCGCACCACACGATGAATGCGATGGGCCACGACGTCCCGAACCCGATCGGCGTCGACCAGCGCGGTATAGAAAACGAGATCAAGAAGATTCTGCCGGGCTACCTAGCGATGGGCGAATACGGCATGGCCGAACACCAGGACCACATCGACATGGGTCATCACGGCGGCCCGCGAAACACGCTGCCGATGATGACCGGCAAAGGTCCGTACGGAAATATCGAAATGGGCGGCATGTTCACGACCGTCAAGGTCCGCGACAACCTGGCGCGCAACGATTTCAGTGACCCGGGCTGGTATGAACCGCCACAGGGAACAGTTGCGTACCGTATCAGCGAGGACCCGGAGTTTGGAACACCACACCGGCGGAAGCCGGCCTGATGAATTGGGTGCCGAAAAACCCAACTGGATTGGGGAGCCGATGCCCGGTTTCAAGACAAGCGAGGTGAACTATGAACAAGATGTACGCACGTAGATTATCGAATTACTTGGCAACGCTGGTACTCGTCCCGTGCTTGTTTGTGTCGGCTGAACTGCGGGCCGATTCCACGGACGAGTCACGCATCGTCGAGATCATCGATGCGATAGAGCGGGGCTGGGAGACCGCGGACGGTACGCCGTTTCGGGAGCATTTTCTCGATTTCGATGGCGCCCGATACATAGAAAGCGGCGGCCAGAACGCCGGCCTGAGCGATCTCATCGACAATCATGTCGAACCGGAAGGCGACGCGCTCGATTCGCTGGAGCTGAACTTTTCGAACATCGAGGTGCATTGGGAGGGGCCCTTCGCCTGGGCTGTCGCCGATACGGAAGTGATCGCCGTCGTCAAAGCCGACAAGCGGCGCATTCACAATCGTGGCTATCAGACATTTCTGTTTCGTGCCGTCGACGACGACTGGAAGGTAATTCACACGCACAGCTCGTCGCGACCGGTCAAAAAAGAGGGCGACAATCATGAACACTGAAGTTCGGCGATATGTGTGACGAGCCTGTTCGGAACCTAGCCAAGCCGTCGATGCAGCAGAACTCGAGGAGGGCAACGAATGAGAAACAAGCCCAAGCAATTGAGTAGCCCATCCGGGCTGACGGCCGTGTCGGCCGCCTTCGTGGAACACAGCGCGTTCCTCAGGAAGTACCTGGCGCGCTACTTCTCGGATCGGCAGGATATTGAAGATGTGGCGCAAGAGGCCTATTTGCGTGCCTACGTCGCCGAGCAGCAAAAGGACATCGAGCAGCCGAAAGCCTTTCTCTTTCGTATCGCGAAGAACGTTGCGCTTACGAAACTGACCAGGAAGTCAAGACAAATCACCGATTATCTTGAGGAAACGGGCGCTTCGCTGGTTATAGACTGTGAAAGTTCCGCGGAACAGGCGGCGACGGCCGAAGAATCGCTGGGCCTTTACTGCGAGGCGGTGGCATCGCTGCCAGACAAGTGCAGGCAGGTATACTTGCTGCGCAAAGTCCATGGCCTGGCTCACAAGGAGATTGCGGAAAGAATGTCCCTGTCGGTAAGTTCAGTGGAGAAGTACCTGCTGCGCGGCGTTCTGGAGTGCCGGGCGTTCGTGCTGGCTCGTGGAGGCGATGAGACATTGGTAGGCAGGAATCAGGGTGTACCGACCAGGTGCAAGAAGGGTGCGCAATGACTGACCGAATTGTCGAGTTTCCCGATCGCCGCGCAATTGCCGAGGAGGCTGCGACATGGCTGATTCGCCTGGATGCCGACGATGCGCCGACCCAGGTAGACATCGCGGCGCTTCAGGAGTGGCTGAGCCGCAGTCCCGTGCATCGCGAGGAACTCCAGAGCCTCGCGGTACTGTGGGAAAAGATGAACGTCCTGACCGAGCTTGCTGTGCCGCTGGCCAGGCCCGCCGGCCAATCGGCGAGCCATACTCGATTGTTGTCTGTGCAGGCTGCGCTGGCGTCAGTGGCATTCGTCGCATTTGTGATATCGATCGGGATTGCTGCCCTGTTCTGGCAAAGCACGTCATCTTTTCACGAATCGAACGGCCTGTTCGCGACCGCGATCGGCCAGCAGCAGACGACAACACTGTCCGACGGCTCCGTCGTTGTCCTCAATACCGACAGCCAGATCGAGGTCAACTATCATGCAGAATTCCGCGACATTCGCTTGCTGCGTGGCGAAGCGCATTTTACGGTTGCTGATAACAGCGACCAACCGTTTCGTGTATTCGCCGGCACCGGCCGGGTGCAGGCGATTGGCACGGCATTCTCTGTGTATCTGAAAGAACAGAGCATTGATGTAACCGTTACGGACGGTCGGGTTTCGTTGGCTACACTAAACGAACACCGCGCCGCTAGCGGGTTGTCGACAGTTGTTGATCATGTGGAACCACAGGCGTCAGGATCGGTTGAGACAGAGATCGACGACTACCTCGAGGCGGTTGTAGCGCTGAGCGCCGGGCAAAGCGCGACGATAAAGACCGGTCCGGACTCCGAATCGAACGCCCGGAGTATTCAGGAAAGCGTGCGGACGATCCCATCTCAGGATCTGGCCAAGAAACTGGCGTGGCGCGATGGCATGCTGTCCTTCGCAGGAGATCCACTGGAATTGGTCGTCAGCGAGATCAGCCGATACACGCCAATCACGATCGAAATTGCCGATCCGGCAATCCGTGCAACGCGCATCGGTGGGCAGTTTCCGGTCGGACAGACGGAGGCCATGTTCGACGCGCTCGAGGCAAATTTCGGGTTGCGTGTTACGCGTTTGAGCCGTGATCGTGTCGTGCTATCTGCCGCAAACGAGTAACACCGGGTCGTCGAACGATACGGAGCTGCGTCCGGCTCGCCAGCCGCGGACCTTGTCGCGTCTGCACATCGACGGCTGGCGAACGGTCAAGAACCCTGGTTCCTGGGCTCGCAGAGAAAAAATGTTCAAGTTTTATTGCGGCTTTCCGGTCCTCGGTAGTTATCTGATTGACAAGTCCGATCGGGTACATCGACAGAGGAACTGCGTGTCCGGACGGGTTGTTGGGGGAACGCAACATCGGGCTGCCCGCGTGACGCGATGGTTGGCGAGTTGGCTGATGGTGGCCATGCTGAGTACCGCGAGCATCGCCGCCGAGCCGTCCGGTGAGCCGTTGTTTGACATTGACATACCGCCCTTGAATGCGGCGGAGGCGTTGAACCGCCTTGCCAAACAAACCGGCGCAATCATGCTTTTCCCCTACGACCTGGCTGAATCTCGACAAGCCAACGCAGTATCGGGTCGATATTCGTTGAGCGATGCTTTGGAGCTGCTCCTGCGGGACTCGGGACTCTCGAGCGGACTGTCGGACAAACGTGTGATTCAGATCTACGTTGCTGAAGAGACAGAACGTGACACCGAGGTGGGGGACGACATGAATACGAGAAAGAAGACAGGTTTGGTAGCGATGCTGGCGAGCGTGTTCAGCGTCAGTGCGAGCGCACAGGATTCGGGGACCCTGGCGGGCGATGGCAATACCGTCGAAGAAGTGGTCGTGACGGGCAGTCGCATTGCCCGAAAAGACCTCAACAGCGTCGGGCCCATGACGATAATCGGCGCTCCGGAAATCGAAGCGACGGGCGTCACGTCGCTCGAAGTGCTGCTGCAGCGACTACCGTCATCGGCTGGCTTTGGCGGCAATCAGACATCGGCGTACTGGGTGTCGAACGGCTGGGGTACGCCACAGATCAACCTGCGGGGCATGGGCATCAACCGCACGCTGGTTCTGCTGAACGGAAGACGAATCGTCGCCGGCGGGACCGGTGCGAATACCTCCGTGGATCTGAGCATGATCCCGGTTTCGATCATCGAGCAGATCGAGGTGCTCAAGGACGGCGCATCGGCCATCTATGGCGCTGACGCGGTCGCCGGCGTTGTCAATATCATTACCAAGAAGAACTTCGAGGGCGTCGAAGCCGCGGTCAAGGCCGGTGCGGCGTTCGAGGGCGATGGCGAGGAGTTACAGCTCGACCTGACCTGGGGCGTCACAAACGAACGTGGCAGCCTGATGGCCAACATCAGCTATCAGGATGCAGACGAGGTTTACATGCCTGACCGTGTCGACTGCCCCCGGTCCGAGGTCAATGGCCAGCTCGTTTGCTTCGGCAGCAGCAGTACTACGGGCGGCCGGGCGCTCTTGCCCGACGGAACGCGCATAAACTTCAACCAGGATCCCAATGGCAGCGGTGACGATTTCGCAATTTACGATCCGTTGATTCACAACTTCGACTTCAATCAGTCGTTCAACGCCGTCAATCCCCTGGAACGCCTGTCGTTTTCGGCATTCGGCAATCACGAGTTGACGGACCGGGTCGGCATATTCGGCGAGGTCATGTACACAAATCGACAGACCGACCAGCCTGCCTCACCGACCACTATCAGGAACATCTTTTTCGACGCCAGCCACCCGACCAATCCGACCGGCGAGGACGTATTCCTGGAAAATCGGCGCATCGCCGAAAGTGGCGACCGGCAGTTTTTCCAGGAAACAGATACCTGGCGCGTGGTTGCCGGGCTCGATGGCGAGTTCTCCGATACGTGGAGCTGGGATGTTTCCTACAACTGGGGGCGCAATACCGGTATCGATGGCTCAACGAACATCGTCAATCTGCTAAGGCTCAACGAAACGCTGGATACCTCGATCTGTGGAACGGGCGGTATCCCCTGTGCCGATATCCTGGGCCTCGGCGACGTAACACAGGAGGTCATGGACTACATTCTGTTCACGATGGTCGGTACCGGTGGCAACGAGCAGACGAGCATCTCGGCCAACGTGTCGGGCGAATTGTTCGATCTGCCGGCCGGCCCGGTATTGCTCGCCGCTGGCTACGAGAACAGGAACGACAAGGGCTGGCGCAACCCGGATTCACTGGTAATTATTGGCGCCGCCAATACGAATGCGGCCGACCCGATTTCGGGTACGGTCAAGTCCGACGAGTTCTACGTGGAAGCGAGCTTGCCGATTCTCGTCGATGCGCCGCTTGCCCGAAACCTCAACCTCGACTTGGCGTTTCGATTCTCGGACTATGAAACCTTTGGCAGCGACGACAACTTCAAGATCGGCCTCAACTGGCAGATCATTGATGATCTGAAGATTCGTGCGAATCTGTCGACCGCGTTCAGAGTGCCGAACGTCAATGAACTGTTCGGCGGCGTCGCTGAGGGCAACCTGACGACGACCGATCCATGTTCGGGCTGGAGCGATCTGGATCCCAGTAACGTCGTCTACCAGAATTGCCAGGCCGACGGCGTTCCTGTGGGCTTCATGCAGCTCGGCAACACGATCCTGACAACGGTGGGTGGCAATACTGCGCTCGAACCCGAGAGTGCCGACACGTTTACTCTTGGAGTCGTCTATGAACCGTCGTTCCTGGAAGGTCTGGCGCTGACACTCGACTACTATGACATCGAAATCGAGGACGCGATTACGCAAATTCCCGGTTCGACCAAGCTCGATGTTTGCTACAACACGCCGAATCTTGCGCATGAATTTTGTTCGCCAGCGCACTTTACGCGGAGCTCGTTGAGCGGAGACGTCAATTTCCTGTCGGCGCAACCCGTCAACTCGGGGCTGGAAACCATCAAGGGCATTGATTTCGGGCTGACCTACAACTTCGACCTGATGGATTTGCCTGCTGCTTTCGATTTCAAGACGACGCTGTTGAACGAGTACGAGATCACGCCGTTTTCCGGTGCGGCACCTATCGTTCTGGATGGACACATTGGTGGCGGTAACGGAGGCTATTCTCGTTTTCGCTCTTACATGTCGCTGAATGTCGGTGCGGAAAGATGGGGCGGAACCTATTCCGTACAGGTCATCGGTGATGGTGACGACTTCAATGCTGAGCCACCAGCGATCGGTGCGGAGATCGATTCCGTTGTCTACCATTATTTGCAGGCGACGTATGAATTCTCTGACAGCATGCGGCTTGCAGTCGGAATCGACAATCTGTTCGACGAGGGCGCCCCTTACGTCGCGTCCTGGACGGATGCCAATACCGATACGATGACCTACGACCTCACCGGGCGGCGTGGCTACGCTCGGCTGACGTACCGCTGGCAGTAAGGACACGGGTAGCGTGCGGGGCGGCGGCTGCCGCCCCGCAGTGAGCGAAGTGCGCTCTGCTGCGTGGGTACCAAGCGTGAGTCACACAATGCAATCAGGAATAAAATCATGAAAGCGCCGTTTCTTGCGCGCAAGGCCCACAAGTGGCTCGCATTGATTGTCGGTATTCAGGCCATGTTCTGGATGGTCAGCGGCGCTTACATGGCAACGGTGGACATCGACTTCATCCATGGCGATCCCCTGGTCAAGAACGTCGTTGAGCCTGTCGGAAAGGATCTGGCCGAGCTCTATCCCATGAGCGACATTCTCGAACGATATCCGCAGGCCACCCGGGTTCAGTTCATAGCGCGACGCGGCGACCCGCACTATATCGTCAAGACTGCGCAGGGCAGTACCCTTCTGGACGCCACAACTGGAGCGGAACGCACGCCGATCGATCGCAGTGAGGCCATGGCGCTGGCCACGCACTACTACGCCGGCGATGGCGAGATCATTGCTGCTGTATTGCTTGACGACAGTGATGCCCGGCCAACCGAGATCCAGTCACGGCCATTGCCGCTCTGGCAGGTGCGATTCGACGACCGGATTGAAACGACTTTCTATGTATCGCCGACGACAGGAGAGCTGATTACTCGCCGCCACACATTCTGGCGGCTATACGATTTCTTGTGGATGTTCCACATCATGGATTACGAGAATCGAACGGACTTCAATAATAATTTACTCAGAGTGGCCGCGTTCGTCGGACTCCTGTTTGCGTTGACCGGTGTCTGGCTCCTGTTCTACAGCCTGAAGAAGCGCCAGCAGGCGGTCATACCGGTCGATGACTCGAACATTGGTGATAGAAGTGATCTGGTTCCGAAGACTCCATAAGTGGATCGGACTTGCGATCGGAATCCAGGTGGGCATCTGGATGTTGAGTGGTCTTATGATGGGCCTGCTCGACCACGAACACGTTCAGGGACATCACTACCAGGCGGTCGCCGACGTCATGCCGGTTTCGGCATCTTCGCGCAATGTGCTGAGCGTCGGCGATATTCTCGAGCGAGCCGCTTCGGCTGCGCCGATCTTCGATATTTCACTGAGATCGCATCTTGGTCGTGCTGCATACCAGGTAAAAAATGCCGGCGGATCGCAGCTGTTCGATGCAACGTCCGGCAGCCGAATCGTCGTTACAGCCGAGGATGCCGCGGCACTGGCGGGGCAGGACTACTCGGGGCCCGGACAGATCGTGTCGATCGAACCGGTTCAGGCACCGAGCATGGAGATCCGCCGGCATTCGGGCGACGCATGGCGCGTTGCGTTCGACGACGATGACGCGACGACGTTATACATCGCGGCCGATGACGGGAGAATTCTCGAGCGTCGCAATGATACGTGGCGACTTTTTGATGTGTTCTGGATGCTGCACATCATGGACTACAAGGAGCGGGAAGATTTCAATAATGCCCTCGTCATTCTGGTTTCACTGATTGCTGCCTGGTTCTCGATCACGGGCGTGGTCCTGTTCTTCGATAGCTTTCGACGCGAGGATTTTCTTGCATTGGTGCCGGGCGGTTGGTGGCGATCTCCGGCGCAAATCGCGGTGTGCGCGCCGCACGGCGAGGTTGTCGCACGCGTGAGTTCGCACGTCGGTGGCCGTCTCTACGACGAATTGGCCAGGGACGACATTGTATTGCCGTCAAACTGCGGAGGTGGCGGAACGTGCGGGCTCTGCGTCGTAAACCTCGGACCGGACTGGCCTGAGTCGGCGGCCGATCGTCGCTTGTTGTCAGAGTCGCAACGAAAAAAGGGAATCCGGTTGTCCTGTCAAGCCGAAGTTGCGAGCGATATGGTTGTTGGAATATCCGACGACGTGCTGTCGGCACAGGAACTCACAGCCGAGGTAGCCGAATGTCGTTTCCTGACGCCGTTTATCCGCGAAATTCGTCTGCGGCTACCTGAGAACGACTTTGACTATGCGGCCGGTTCCTATGTCCACGTAATAATTCCACGGTACAAGCTTGAGTACGCGAAGCTAGGGTTGACGTCCGAAGCTAGCAGATCGTGCGAGGCGGTCGGTGCCCAGGTCACCAACGTCAACAAGTCCGAAACTCGGCGGGCATACTCTTTGGCGACACCGTGCGAGCAGGAGCGCGGAACGATCGTGCTCAATGTACGACTGATGGTGCCGCCGGAGGGTAGCCAGGCGCTGCCGGTGGGCGTCGGATCCACATATATGTGGTCACTCCAGCCCGGGGACAAATTGGACATCGTCGGCCCACTGGGCGATTTCAGGGCTCGAGAGTCCAATGCGGATATGATCTTTGTTGGTGGCGGCGCCGGCATGGCACCGCTTCGTGCCATTATACGAAGCGAGCTCCTGTACAAGCAGAGCGGCAGAAAAATTGACTTCTGGTACGGTGCCCGCACCCGGGCAGATCTATTCTACGCAAGAGAATTCGATGAGCTACAAGGTCAACACCCGAATTTCCGATGGCAACCCGTGCTGTCGGAGCCACTGTCGGTGGACGGCTGGCAGGGCCCCACAGGATTCGTCCATGCCGTTGCCCTGCAGGATCTGATCGGCCAGGACCGGGACTTCGGAGCCTGTGAATTCTATGTTTGCGGCCCGCCGCCGATGCTCGCGGCAACCCGTAGAATGCTGGCTGAAAAAGGGGTTCCAGAGAACAGCGTCTTTTTCGACGATTTCGGGATCTAGCGGGGTTCGAAATTTGGCCGGCGCTGGAAGATGCGTCCCTCAAATTTCGCGGAATGTCCGAAGCCCAAAAGCTGCAGAGTAGGGCAGTCGTATCGTGAATCAGCCCGCAACAAGCGGAACCCCGTTTGCTCGTGGGCGAACCGGTGCGTGAGATTTGCTTGGTTTGGTCATGCAGTTATGTGCACAATGCCGCGATTGCAACGGGCGTCCTGCCACATAATGGTAAACAAAACATTTACTTACTGTTGATCTGGCGAACTCCGAAGGCAGGGGTCATAGGTTCGATCGGAGCGCGACGCAGTCGCGCGACAGACGCACGAACGCAGTGAGTGCGCCCGAAGGGCGAGGGCCGCAGATCCGAGTCAATCCTGTCGAGCGCGCCATTCTCTTCATGTAGGGCCTTAAGACCACGGTGACACGTCAGCTCGAGATTCCTCCGCCTCACTGCGAATGCCCTATGCGTAGATCGGAGAACTGCAAAGGAGCCTCCTTGACATGGAGTGAACTCCAGGTTGTAGGCTGTTTCCAATGAATATGGAGACACGAGAAACTCGCGTGACTTGGTTGGCGTTATTTGCGTCAACCGGCACCCTGATCTGTTGTGCGCTGCCAATCGCATTCGTTGCACTCGGTCTCGGGGCGACAGTCGCGGCAATTTCATCCAGCTTTCCGATATTGGTTTCGATAGCCCAACACAAGGCCTGGGTCTTTACCGGCGCCGCCGTGCTTCTTGTATTGACGGGCTGGCTCCTGTTCCGCTCGGGTCGCGAGTGCCCCGCAGATCCAGAACTTCAGGCTGCGTGCGATCGAGTCCTGATGTGGAATCGTCGAATTTTCTGGATAGCCGTTGCCATCTGGGCGATCGGGTTTTTCGCGGCCTATGCAGCACTACCGCTGCGGATCTGGTTGGAAGGCTGATGACTCGAATGAAAATCGAAATCGTATTGGAGAGTGAGATGCGGAAGATAGTGCCGTTGGTGTTGAGTCTTGTCTTCATGTCGACGGTTGCCTTTGCCACAGAGCATCAGGTCGTGGAGATCGAGGTGACTGGGCTTGCGTGCCCGTTTTGTGCCTACAGCGTGGAGAAAAGCATCAAGAAGTTGCCGGGAGTTAATTGCGTCC
>CALKYK010000309.1 GCA_938003715.1 uncultured Gammaproteobacteria bacterium | reverse complement strand
GCGTTGTTGACGACGATGCCGGCGAGCATGATGACGCCGACGAAGGCAACGACGTCGATCGCCGTGCCGGTCAGGAACAGGGCCAGCACGGCACCGACCAGCGCGAGCGGTATCGTGAACAGGATGACGAACGGGTGAATCAGAGACTCGAACTGCGACGCCATGACGAGATAGACCAGGAACACGGCGAGCGCCAGCGCGAACTGCATCGAGCGAAACGAATCCTGCATTTCCTCGTTCTGTCCCGACACCATCGCCGTGATGCCGGGTGGCAGCGCCGTGCGATCGATGATTGCCGCCGCTTCGTCGGCCGCGGCGCCGAGATCGCCGAACGCGACGTTTGCCGTGATGATGGCGACCCGTTCCTGCGCGACGCGGCGGATCTCGGCCGGCCCGCGCGCAATGCGGATGTCCGCGACCGACTCGAGCGTCACCGGGTGCTCGGCCGTCGGGTTGACGATCAGCCTGCGTACCTCGTCGATGCTGGCGCTGCGGGTATCGACGCTGCGCACCAATACGTCGATTTTCCTGTCGCGCCAGGTATAGCGGGTCGCGAGTTCGCCGCGCACGTTCGCAACCACGCGATCCGCGATGTCGCGCACGGCCAGCCCAAGCGCGGCCGCCCGTTCCTGGTCGAACTCGATCTGGATTTCCGGGTTGCCGGGTTCCACCGTCGACTGCAGGTCCGTGAATCGCGGCGACGCCGCGAGCGCGTCGAGCAGCCGCCGGTTGGCGCTGGCGAGTCCCTCTAGGTCGAAGCCGGAGATCTCGATCGCGAGCGGGTCGGCGAACGTCATCAGCGCGGGCCGCTTGAACTCGTACTGCACGCCGGGCAGGCGGGACAGAGCGTCGCGCAGCGACCGCATGGTCGCGTCTTCGGCCGCGCGACCGGCGCCGTCCCGCAGAATAAAACTCAGTGTGCCGGTATTTTCTCCGGCATCGACCGGGTTGGCATCAAGTCGATTCCCGGTACCGGCCACTGAGTAACTGAGCTCCACGTCGTCGCTGTCGCGGGTCGCCGCCTGCGCGGCGCGGATCGCGCGATCCGTTTCCTCGAGCGGCGCGCCGGGCGGCAGGCGCAGGCTGGCGCTGAACTCGCCCTGCGACAGCTGTGGAATGAGTTCGGTCCCGAGTCGCGGCAGCAAAAGCATCGTCGACGCGAACGCCAGCGCGGCACTCGCCACGACGACGGCGCGATGCCGCAGGGACCATTCGAGCATCGGCAGGTAGGCGCGGGACGCGGCGGCGTAGAGCCGCTGCATCAGCCATGCCGGTGCCCAGAGCAAAAGGCGCATCAGGCGGCCGAGCCCGATGAACGCAGCGCCCGCCAGGCGCACGACCCAGGCGACGCCGCGCGTGAAGCGGCCCGCGGGGACGTCGGCGTCGCCGCTGTCGTAGCGCGCGCCGGTGCCGAGCGCGGCCAGCATCGGGATCAGCGTCAGCGCGACCACCAGCGAAAGCAGCAGTGCGAACGTCACCGTCAGCGCCTGGTCGCGGAACAGCTGGCCTGCGATGCCGCTGATGAAGACCATCGGGAAGAAAACCGCAATCGTCGTCAGCGTCGCGGCGATCACCGCGCCGGAGACTTCGGCCGTGCCGTTCTGCGCGGCCTCGACAATGCCCTGTCCCTGCTCGCGCTTGCGCACGATGTTCTCGAGCACGACGATCGCGTTGTCGACGAGCATGCCGACCGCGAGTGCGATGCCGCCGAGGGACATGATGTTCAGCGACACCTCGTTCGAATACATCAGCAGGAACGTGCCGATGATCGACACGGGGATCGCGATCGCGATGATCGACGTGGCGCGTGCGTTGCGCAGGAAACCGTACAGCACCATGACGGCGAGCAGTCCGCCGAATACCGCGGCGGTGGTCACCTGCCCGACGGCGGCGGAAATGAACTGCGACTGGTCGTGGATGACGATCAGCTCGAGGTCGTCGGGCAGCGACGACCGTAGCGACTCGAGGCGCTGCGATACGCGGTTCGCGACCTGGACCGTGTTCGCGTCGCCTTCCTTGTAGACTGCGAGTTCAACCGATTCCCGGCCGTCGACGCGCGTGATCGCTTCGCGATCCTTGTAGC
>CALKYK010000308.1 GCA_938003715.1 uncultured Gammaproteobacteria bacterium | reverse complement strand
TGAAAAAGCGTTGCAAATTGATTGCGATCTGCGGATTCGCCAGCGCGCGAATCTCTTTCCTGATCGCTGCGGCGGTCGCCGGCACCGGGGCGCTTCAGTTTTCTGCGTGTGAGCCGCGTTCCCGTTCGCGAAGCGTTGCATACGCGTAGGCGGGCAGCGCACAGGACAGGCCGATCGCCAGGTTCAGCACAATGAACAGGCCGGGCGCGGGTCCCCGGCCGGCGGCGCGGCGGTGGAACATGACGAACCAGAAAGCGATCGAGCTGATAATAAGGTCTGTGGCGAAACCGGATGCAACCGCATTGCCGAATGCGTCGGCCAGGAACGTGAGCAGGTTCAGGCCCGAGGCCTGGAAGTGGCGGATGAAAAACACATAGGGCAACACGCCGCCGGCCACGGCAAGCGACAGGTAAAGCGTTTTCCGGTTCATGTCAGTTCTCCTCGCGCGCGTACTTTGCTGCCCCGAGAAAATGCAGCGAAACGTAGGGCTCGTCGCCAACGACCCAGCTGTCGTGCGGTTCGGCGGGGACGTGAAACAGGTCGCCGGGTTTCATCTCCGTGACGCGGCCGTCGGCGAACGCGGCGGTTGCGGTGCCGGAGACGACCATGCCGACGTGCTCTACGGTGCAGAATTTCTCGCCCAGGCCCGGCCCGACGTCCGCCGACCAGCGCCAGCCTGGCTGGTACGTTGCACGGCCGATCGTCATGCCGCCGAGGGTCACCGTTTCGAAGCGGCCCTTGTCGAACTCGGTGATCTCGTCGGGATCGTCGAAGCGCTTCAGGACGACCTCGGCCTGGGACGCGTGCATCAGCTTTTGAACCCGATTTTCTTGTGGCTGCCGTCGCAGAACGGCTTGTTGTCGGAAGCGCCGCAGCGACACAGCGCTGCCTTCTTGCCGTGCCACGCCTCGCGGCCGCTCGATGACACGATCGTCACGTTGCCGGACAGCAGCAGCGGACCGTCGGCGGACGCCTTGATTTCCAAAGGACCGCCCTGCTCGCCGCTGTCGCCGCCGGTCCTGCCTACCGCGCCGTAGTCGGAAAAGCCGGCATCCTCGTGGCTGTTGTCGCAAAACGGCTTGTTCTTCGACTGGCCGCATCGGCAGAGCGCTGCGCGGAAAGCGAGCCCGGGCTGATCGTCGCCGGCGCCGTCGATGGACAGTTCGCCGTGCACGAACAGCGGGCCGTTGTAGCTGACATTGACCGTGTTGCGCTCCGGCGCAGTCTCGCGGCGCTCGCCGCCGGCGAACTCTACGCTCAGTGCGCCGCTCGGGCAGCGCATCACGACATCCTGAACCGCCTCATCGGATACGAGCTCCGGCTGGCACCAGGGCTTGCGGCCGCCGACGAACAGCTCGTTGTCGGCGCGACCGCACTCGCCGATGTGAATACAGAGCGCCTTGTCCCAGGACACCGTCGCGTTTTTGCCCTCGTAGCGGATGACCTTGCTTTTGCCCATGCCTGCTCCTTTGCCTGCGACGCGGCGCAACAATATACCGCATCGGCCGCGGACGACGCGTCAATGCAGGCGTTTTGCCCGGATTCGGCATGCTCCGCAATCGTTCGTTCGTGCGATGCTCGAACACGGGTTGACGAACGCAAAGGAATTCAAAATGCGCAGGTTGTTGCTGCTCGTGCCGCTCGCCCTGCTGACCGCCCCCTCGGCGGGGCACGACGCGCAGACGCAGTGTGCCGAGGTCAGGGCGAAAATCCGCCACGTACAGTCGAAGATGCGCCAGGGTTACACGCGGGCGCAGGGTGAGCGGCTGGAGGCCGAGCTGCGTCGGCTGCGCGAGCGGCGGGCCAGGGTCTGTCGGCGCTGACAGATCGGGCCGCTATTCGACCGCGCGTATGCGCTCGATCAGTTGTGCGTCGTCCGGCAGCAGGCCGGAGGCCGGCAATCTCGGTACCAGCTCCCGCCATAGCGGCCACATCGAGAAGGCACGGGAGAACAGCGGCAGCGCATCGTCGAGGCGGCCGTCCGCCGCCAGCGTCGCCGCGGTCCAGAACACCATCTCGTGGCTGTCCGGCACCAGCGCCTGGGCCGCCGAGTAGGCTTGCACGGCTTTTTCGATATCGCCGGTGGTCATGTGCTCGTCGCCTTCGTTCATCAGGCGGTACGCGCGTGCCATCGTCAGCAGGCGGCGCATTTCCTTTAGCGGCTCGGCGTGATCCTCGATGCGCAGGTCGAAAAGGCGACCGCCCCAGGCGGGCAGCGAAACGTCGCCGCTGACGACCAGTAACGCGACCGACTGTTTGCCGCGGATATCGCCGCCCTCGCCCTCCGCGGCCTCGAGCGCGAGCATCATTTTCTCGGCCAGGTCGCCTTCGCCGCTTTCGAAGGCCTCGACCATCGCTTCGCACACGGTCGGTTTCCACATCAGGTTCGCCTGCACCGTGTAGTTGTCGCCGGCAATGTCGCAGTGCTCGACGATGGCATTGGCGCCGGTGTGGTTGGCGACGTTGCCGCGCGCGTCGACCATGCCGACCTGGCGCACGTTCTCGAATTCGTCGGCCGCAAGAAGCGCCGTCAGTGCCTCGTTCGCGGTGTGCCCGGCGCGCATCAGGGCAAGACCCAGCGGCCCGTAATCCGGCTCGACGAACGACTGCGTGGCCACTGCGCCGACGCCGGGCTCGGCCCAGGTGACGATCGAGCCGACCGAAAACCAGTGTGACTGCACCGCGGCGCCAAGCTCGCCGGTGTCGGGATCGCGGGCGACGATGGAATAGGTATTGACCGGGCGCGTCGGGCGTGCGCTGTCGGCCAGCGACGCCGTGCACACGGCCGAGAGCAGCAGTGCGCAGCCGATGGCGCGTAAGGTTTGCATGCGAATCTCCCCTGCCGCGCCGCGCGCGGCTTTTACTTGTAGCGACGCACCCAGGCGATGCGCGTGATGTTGTCGACTTTCATGCGGTAGCCGCCGAGACGGCCGTGGCTGATTTCGACCGTCCGGCCCTCGTCGGGCATGCCGATGCGCTTACCTTGCGTTACGCGCCAGATCTGGCCGTTGTCGAGCCGCACTGCGAAGCGACCGTCGTTGGTGCGCCAGACTTGTGTAATCCTCGCCCGGATCGATTCGACCGCCGGATCCTGGTCATCCAGGTCGTTGTCGCGCCGGCGCATGCTGTCCAGGCCGAAGTCGTCGGCACCCAGACCAGCGACCGGTGCCGGCTCGGCCGGCGGGTCGGACCGCCGAGTCGGCGTCGCGTCAACGGGCGCGGGCTCGGCCCGTGGCGCCGGCGTTACGTCGATTGCCGCCGCAGGGCGCGGCTCCGCAGCCTTTGCAGGGGCGGGTGCCGAAGCGGCCGGCTCGGTCGCAGGCGGCGTGGCCGCGGCGGCCGGTGCGATCTCTGCTGCTGGCGCCGGATCCGGCGCAGGAACTGTGTCAGGCGCTCCGGGTTCGGATTTGAGCCCCTGCACGACAGCGTTGAAACAGGCGAGCTTCGCCGCGGGATCCTGCAGCGCGTCGCATTCGAGCAATCGCTCGTTGGTGTCCGGTGCCGCGGCCTGCGCCGTCGCGATGCCGGGCGCCAGCAGCGTGGCGGCGACAGTCGCCAGGATTGCGACCGGCTGCGAGGCTCGATGGCATGCGTGTTCTGACATGGTTACCCCCGATTGATTGTTGCCCCGTCGGGTTTTATGACCGCAAAAACTAACACCAGTTGCCTTCCGTTTCACAACCGGTCGACAGGATTCGCGGCGCCAAACAAAAAAACCGGAGCCCGAAGGCTCCGGTTCTTTTCTTGCACCTGATCGAAACCGATCAGAAGTTGTGCGTCAGGCGGAAGAAGTACGACCGTCCGATCAGGTCGTACCGTGCCGACGCAACCGCGTTGTTGCGGTTCGGTCCCGCTTCCTGCGAGATCAGCGGCGGCTCTTCGTCGAACAGGTTGTTGATACCGAACGACAGCGCCGTCGTCTCCATGTTGTAGGAGACGGACAGGTCGTGATGCCACTGGCCTTCGGCCGCAGTCACCGGACGCGTCGGACCGACGCTCAACGGGATCTGGCTGGACTGCGTGAAGCCGTAGTCCGTGAAGCCATCGTCACCGAAGTGCACTTCCGGATCCGCGCCAGCCGGGCAGCCCGAACCGAACAGGCAGTTGCCGTTCACGTCGGTGATGACCGGGTTCGGCAGACCTTCGGCGAACTCGGTGTCATCCCACCAGCGCGCCTGCCAGACGACATCCCAGTCGCGGAATGCCAGTGCCAGCGTGGACTGGAAGGTGATCTCCGGGTTGCCGATGCGGCCCACGTTGTCGACGATCGCCGAGCCGTCAGGATCCGCCTCGGTCGGCGGGAATTCCTGCGTGATGCGCTCGCCGAGAATCGTCGAGGCGGTCGACCAGTTGATGGAAATGTCGTTCCAGTCGGCCAGCAGGCGGGTCGTGATGTCCCAGCCCTGGGCGGTCTCTTCACCCGTATTGACGAAGCCGGCGCGGACGAAGCTGATGAAGTTGCCCTGCGGGGTCGCGTTCGGGCGGTTACGCTCGACGCGGGCGCAGAACGGGCTCGCCAGGTTCGGCTGGTCGTTGTAGCAGCGGGCGACAATCGTGCCGGGATCCAGCGCGCGGACAGTGTCCTCGATCTGGATGTCCCAGTACGTCAGCGCAACGTCGAGATCGAACGCCTCGGTCCACGGCTGACTCAGGGTCACCGTGGCCGTGAACGAGTCGGACGTTTCCGGCAGCAGGCCTGCCGCACCACCCGTCGAGGTCGGGATCGCAACCGTGAAGCTGGTGCCCAGCTGGGTCACGTCCGCACCCGAGAGCGTGCAGTTCGCGATCAGGCGATCCAGGGCGGGGCCCGGAGTAGCCTGTGCGATCGCCGGCTGACGGCACGGATCGTTGCCACCCGGCAATGCGCCGGCCTGGTCGGCCAGGAACTGTTCGCGCAGGTTCGGCGCGCGGAACGAGGTGTTGAACGACGCGTTGACCGCGATCCACTCGTTGATATCCCACAGTGCGCCGAGCTTGTACACGGTCTCGCCACCGAAGTTCTCGTCGTCGGTGCGGCGAATGGCGGCATCTACCTGGAACAGATCAGCCCAGCCCGCGTTGACCACGAGCGGCGCCGAAATTTCGCCGTAGATGTCGAGCGTCTCGCGCTCGCCGCGGGTCTCGCCTTCCTGCAGCGGGTTTTCTGCTGCGTTCAGGCCAAGCACGCCGGCGGCGCTGTTCTGCGAGTCGATCGTATCGTTACGCCATTCGACACCGAACGCCGAACCGACCGTGCCGCCGCCCGGGACGTCGAACAGATCACCGAACAGATAGCCCTGGAAGGCGATCGTGTCCGTAACCGTGCGGTTGGTGCGGTTCTGCACCAGGTAGTCGCGCTCGGCCTGGGTCGCGAAGCGGCCCGAGGTCGTGACGCCGTCACCGGTGACCGACGGGTTCAGCAGGTCGGCAGGTACGCAGGGCGGCTGTGTCAGGAAGCCGTTGATCGAGTTCACGACGCGCGGGCTGCAGATGACCTGGTTGGTCGGGTTGCCGTTGGCGTCGGCCACGACGCCGATGTTCTGCGTCGCGAAGAACAGGTGGTTCTCCAGCAGGATCGGCTGCGCAACGAAGCCGGTGCCGCGGTCATAGCTTCCGGACACGTCGTACGACCAGTTGTCGTTGAACGGCAGGTCGCCGGTGAGGCCGGTGACGATGCGTACCTGCTGCAGCTCCGTATCGAAGGTCTGCGGCACGTCGTCCAGCGTCAGGATCGGCGATACGTCGACCGGGAACGGGTTCATCGGGTTGTCGACCAGCTGCACCGCGCCGTTCGCGTCGAGGATCGGCCGGTTGTTCGAGTCGACGAGCGGAGCCTGACCAAGGATGGTCGGGAAGATCTGCTCCTGTGCCGCGATGATCTTGTTCTGGCGGTTGAAGTAATAGCCTTCGAAATAGGCTTCTTCGTTGTTGCCCCAGTCGAGATCGATGTTGCCGTTGATGACCATCGAGAAACGCTCGTACGGACGCCAGAGATCGGCCTTCGCGCGATCGAGCTGGTCGTTCGTTACCGCATTCACGTAGCGGAAGCGATCGAGGAAGAACGGCCGGCTGTTCGTGTCATCCACGCCCGTGTGCGGGAAGCGCGCGAGCGTCGAGCTGGTCGTCTGCGGCAGGTAGGCGAAGGTGGCAAAGCCCGGCACACCGAAGTTGCTGCCGCCGTCCTGCGTGTAGATCAGGCGAACCGCATCGACCGGATGCGGCGTCGAGCCGTCGTCCATGACCAGGTCGCCGGAAGCGAACAGGTCGCTCGCAGTGACGAGCCAGTTGTCAGGGAAGTCGGAGCGGCAGTTCAGGATGCGCTGGCCGTCCATCGTCTGGCTGATGCCGGACGTACCACGACGGATGCACTGCGAGAACGGACGATCAGACGTACGCACGCGCTCCTGGCGCGAGTATTCGAGGCCGAACGTGATGTTGCCAACGTCGTTGCCGACGCCGCCGACGAGTGACATTGCGTAGGCCTCGCCGCCCTCGTGCTCCGGAATCTCGGAATTGGCGGTGAAGCTGATGCCCTCGAAGTCGGACTTCAGGCGCACGTTGACGACGCCGGCTACGGCGTCAGCGCCGTATACCGTCGACAGACCGCCGGTCAGGAGGTCGACACCTTCGACCATGCCGATCGGCAGCATGTTGATGTCCGGCTGCGGCGGGGCGCCGCGAATACCGGACACGCCGAGACGCTTGCCGTTGACCAGTACCAGCGTGCGTTCGCAGCCGAGACCGCGCAGATTGATACACGCGGATCCCACACCGCCGTCGGGCGGCGCTTCGGAAGCGTTCGTCTGGCCGGCATTGGTGTTCAAACCGGCGTCGATTTGCTCACCGCTGGCAGCGGTTGCTTTCTGCAGGAGCTCCGAAATGGAGCCGATGCCGATGCGCGAAGCGTTTTCGGTATCGAGTACCTGGATCGGCGTCGTCGTGGAGAACGTGTCCTTACGGATACGGGAGCCCGTAACAAGGATCTCCTCGACGAAACCCTCTTCAGCGTCATCGGCATCGTCTTGTGCCTGGACCGATGTGCCGAAGAGCAAGGGCGCTACCCCCAGCGGCAACGCCCAAAGCAGGCGTAACCAGCCTCTACTCTTACTCATGTCATTTTCTCCCTGTTTGGCCTGGCCCGGGTTCTTGTTGTTGGGCTTGAGGCCGGAGTGTTGTTTTCAAGCAATAAACCGCCGGCATAAGTCGAGTTACAGATAACCGCATCACGGGGACCCGGTTTCGGCGACTCGTTATTCCGATGTCGGCGATCGCGTGCCGTACAATTTACTCTTTACGCGACAAATTTCAATGAAACTTTCATTCGCGCATATAGCGCGGATCGACAGGCAGAGCGCCACTCCGGGCCGCCGATAACCATTTGGAATATCGTCGGCTGGATTGGGTTGTTGGAATAATGCAACAGCGAGCCGACGACTTTGTCCGGCACGGAAACGACCGTCACGGCTCGAGCAGTACGCCCGGTACGCCGCTGCGCGGTTCGATGGTTTCGGGTGAAAGCGAAATATCAACCAAAAGCGGGCACTTAGCGTGATGCCGGCACACGCTCACGGCAAAAAATGCCCGCGCAGGCGGCCGCCATCATGAGTGTTTGCAAGGGTTCGGCGACGCGCTTCTTTCCCGGACGTGCAACGAATAACCAAAGCGCATAAGTCTGTCGACGCGCCGTTCATGACGACACGTTGCATTGGCATTCATTTTGCGGCGTGCAATAAAGGCGCGCACGACGCGCCTGCTGATTTGCGCAAATTCACGCGGCCGCTTTACGCAAGGGCTGCATTCGCCAGTACGTCAGCGATCGCCACAGCCACTCGACCGGGCCGAAACGGAAACTCGCGAGCCACACCGGACTGAACCAGAGCTGGAACGCAACCATCGCGACGACGAACGACATCTGGTACAGGCGAGGCACGTCGCCGTACAGCCCGAGCCCGTAACCGTAGAAGATGCTGGTCATGACGACCGAGTGCATCAGGTAGTTCGTCAGCGCCATGCGGCCCAGCGCTGCGAATCGCGCAAGCAATCGGGTCAGGGCACCGCTCTTGATGATCAGCAAAAACAAGGACACGTGACCCAGGGACATCAGGATGCTGCCGACGTAGTTCGGCAGCCCGCCGACCTTGAACGTGAAGAGCGGATCCCAGTCGTTGGCCTGCAGTATCCACGCGCTGAGCAGCACCAGCGGCAGCCCGGTCACGTAGCCGAACAGCATAAGCCGTTTGTAGAACGCCGTGCTGCGCACGGCCGAAAACACGCCGAGCTTCATCAAGGCCATGCCGATCAGCATGAGCCCGCCGACGCGCCAGATCAGAAAGAACGGCAGCGCCTGCACGTGCATCATCGCGACCTGCGGCGCCCGAAACGCGACGACGTCGGTGTAGCCCTGCGCGTATCCCGCGAGGTCCTTTTCGACGACCGGTCCGGGCGGGCCGACGAAGGGCAGCATCTCTTCCCATTGCGCCAGCGTTTCCTGCTGTTCCTCGCTCAGCGTCTCGCCGGCGGCCTGCAGCTCACTGACCTCGGTGGCTGCGGTCCGCAGCTTGGCCATCTGCGTGCCGCCGCCCAGGCTCAGCAGGATGCCGATCAGGAACATCACGCAGGCGATGATGATCAGGGCGCGCGGCGAACGGTTGCGCAACGGATAGATCAGCATGCCAATGAACGCGTAGAAGAACAGGATGTCGCCGAACCAGATAAGGTAGGCATGCAGTGCGCCGATCACGAGCAGCCAGAAGTTGCGCCGGTACCAGATGCCGCCGATTTTCGCGCCGCGCGCGGCAGCCCGGTCGATCATCAGCACGAGGCCGGCGCCGTACAGCATGGAAAAGATCGGCAGGAATTTCTGGTCGAAGAGTATGTGGGTAAAGAACCAGGTACCGACGTTGTACCACTCGGTGCCGCCGTGGGCGAGCGGATTCATGTACGCGGCGAACGGCATCGCGAAGCCGTAAATGTTCATCACGAGGATGCCGACAACGGCGATGCCGCGCAGCATGTCGATCGAATTGATGCGCTCGGTCGGCGCGACGGGTCGCGCCCCGTCCGGAGAGACGGACGGCTCGGTCGTGGTCATCATGGAAATGGCCCGCTTATCGTTTTTGTTCAGGCAATGTTACCAGTCGTGCGGGCCGTGCGGATCGAATCCACGCCGCCCGTTGTTGTAACATCGATGCAATACGGGTTGCCTCGGGGGAGCGTCTGGACACCATGAAACGGCAGTGTCAGAGCAGGGCCCGGCAGCGACTGATCGCCACCGTCGGGCTTGTGGCAGCGATGCTCGCCGCGGCGACGGCGGGACGCGCCCACCATTCCTTTACCGCCGAATTCACGGCTGAAGAAACCGCGACGCTGAAGGGTACCGTCACGCAGGTCTGGTTTCGCAACCCGCACGTGCGTTACCTGGTTGCGGTGCCGAACGAAGACGGTGTCGATGAGATCTGGGACGCCCGCGGCTCACCGGTCGTCTGGCTTGCCCGCAAGGGCTGGAAGAAGGACACGATCAAGGTCGGCGACACGATCGAACTGTACGGCTATCTCGGCATCGACGGGAAAAAGATGCTGTCGATCATGACCGTCACGCTCGAAGACGGCACCGTTCTCGTCGACAAGGCGCCGGACTGACCGCGTCATGAATTTCCGCCGACTCCTGGTTTCGTTCGCGGCCATCGCCGGCTGTCACGGTGCGGCGCTCGCCGATGATGTGACGGGCGACTGGATGCTGTACCTCAAGGACGACGACCGTACGCTCGTCGGGCTCCTCGAAATCGAGAAAGAAGACAACGAATACGCGGCATGGCTCGAAGGCGGGCCGGCGGGATTCGAAGCGGATGGCGAGCGCGTCACGATTGTCGCCGACAGCCGCGACGTGCGCGGCTTCGTATTCGACCGGCGCATGCAGGGCACGATCAACGGCGGCCGCATGCAAGGTACCTACGAACAGGTCGGCGCAGCGGCGCAGACTGAGGAACCGGGCACGTGGTACGCCGAACGCTTTCACGGCGACGACGAGGGCGCCGGCGAGGCGCTGCCCGTCGACCTGGCGGGCACCTGGACCGCCACCCAGGAACTCGACTTTCGCAAGTACACGATGGACCTGACGCCTGCCGGCGAGGCCTGGCTCGAGAGCTACCTGCCCTACTACGACCAGCCGGACGTGCGCTGCACGTCGATCGGCCTGCCGGCACTGGCGACCTATTCGTTCCCGTTCGAAATCATCGCTTCCGACGACCGCCTGACCTTTATATACGAGTACCAGTCGAAGGTGCGCCGGATCTGGCTCGACGGTCGCGAACCTTCGGAGTTCATGCCGCCGTCGCGGATGGGGCATTCAGTCGGCCGCTGGGAGGGCTCGACGCTGGTCGTCGAAATCACGCTGCTCGAGAAGACGGCCCCGGCGCCGT
>CALKYK010000307.1 GCA_938003715.1 uncultured Gammaproteobacteria bacterium | reverse complement strand
GCGGTATTGGCTTTGTTTGCGCGCTCGGCATGCTGGCGCGCCTCGATCAGGTCACGCTCCATTGCCTTGCGCTCCGTCACATCGCGGATGACGCTGGAAATGAACGTACCGGAAGCGGACGCGAACGGGCTCAGGCTGATTTCGACGGGGAACTCGCTGCCGTCGCGTCGCCGGCCCGCGAGTTCGAGCCCGCTGCCCATCGGCCTGAGCTGCGGTTCGGTCGCGAATGCCGCGCGATGAGCAATGTGCCGGTCGCGCAGCCGTTCCGGCAAGAGCAGTTCGATCGCCTGGCCGAGCAGAGCCTTGCGGTCGTACCCGAACATCTTTTCGGCCTGCGAATTGACGACGGCGATGCGGCCGTGCTGGTCAATGATGATCATCGCGTCGGGTGCGGATTCGAGGATGTTGCGGAAGTAGGCTTCCGAGGTGCCGTCTGCGCTGATTTCGCGGATAGCGCTCGAAACCAGCAGGCCGTCGTCGGTTTCGATCGGCGTCAACGCAATTTCGGCCTCGAAAACCTGGCCGTTCTTGCGCTGCGCTTTCAGGTTCAGGCCCGAAACGAGCGGCCGCGAGCGCGGCGCCTTGCCGTAGCGCGCGCGCTGCTTGCCGTGTTTCGCCCGCAGCGCCTCGGGCATCAGCATCTCGACTTTCTGCCCGACGAGCTCGCGGGGGCCGTAGCCGAACAGGTCCTCGGCGCGTGCGTTGGCCAGCACGATGTCGCCATCCTCGTTGACGACGATGATGGCCTCAGTGGCCGCCTGCAGGACCTCGACCACGACGTCGGGGTTCATTGTCACGGCATTGGCACCCGGGCTGTGCGATCGCCAGCGATGTGACATTGGACGGACCCGCAGATTCGCAGATGACGGAAAACGCTGCGGCGATAGTGACGGTGATGCAATGCTGGATAGTACCTAGAGCATGCCATGGGAAGCCTCATCCAGCGCATTCCGGGCGCCGTGCCGGCACGCCGGGTCAGGCAGCGAGGATCGCCGCGTGAAAGCGCAGGTGCTCTTCCATGAACGTCGAAATGAAGTAATAGCCGTGGTCGTAGCCGTCGTGGCGCCGCAAAGTGAGCTTCGCACCACGCTCCCTGCAGGCGGCCTCGAAGTGATGCGGGTGGAGCTCCTGTGCCAGGAACTGGTCCGCCATGCCCGGGGCGACGAGCAGCTCCTTCGCCGGCAGGCGCTCGACCGTTTTCACCAGCTCGCACGCGTCGTACTCGCGCCAGGTCCCCTCGTCGCTGCCGAGATAGTAACCGAATGCCTTGCGGCCCCACGGGCACCGCATCGGGTTCGCGATCGGCGCGAACGCCGAGATCGACCGGTAGGTGTCGGGATTCTTCAGACCGACGGTCAGCGCGCCGTGCCCGCCCATCGAATGCCCGGTGATGGCCTGCCGGTCCGGGTCGGCGGGAAACGCGTCGAAGAACAGCGCGGGCAGCTCCTTCGTCACGTAGTCGTACATGTGATAGTGGCGGTTCCAGGGTGCTTCTGTCGCGTTTAGGTAGAAGCCTGCGCCGAGGCCGAAGTCGTATTCGCCCTCCGGATCGTCCGGCACGCCGTCGCCGCGGGGGCTCGTGTCCGGGGTCATCAGCATCAGGCCGAGCTCCGCGGCAACGCGCTGCGCCCCGCTCTTGATCATGAACGTCTCTTCGGTGCAGGTGAGTCCCGACAGGAACGTGACCACCGGCACCTTGCCGTCTTTTGCCTGCGGCGGCACGAACACGGCAAAGCGCATGTCGCAATTGTTGGCGGACGACGGGTGCCGGTAGAAGCCGACCTTGCCGCCGAAGCAGGCGTGCTCGCTGACGGTTTCGAGCGTCACAGCTTTCTGAACACCAGCGTCGCGTTCGTGCCACCGAAGCCGAAACTGTTCGTCATCGCGGCCTTCAGCCCGGCGTTCTCGGCCAGCGACGTCACCAGCGGCATGCCGTCGACCGCGGGGTCCGGGTCCTCGACGTTGATGGATGGCGCTATGAAGTCGTTCTCCAGCATCAGGAGGCAGTGAATTGCCTCCTGGGCCCCGGTTGCGCCCAGTGAATGGCCGCAAAGCGATTTTGTCGACGCGAATCTCGGTATCTCGTCGCCGAATACCTCGCGCATTGCCTCGAGTTCCTTCACGTCGCCGACCGGCGTACTGGTGCCGTGCGTATTGATGTAGTCGACCGGCCCGTCGACGGTTTCGAGCGCGAGCTGCATGCAGCGCACCGCGCCCTCGCCGCTCGGCGCGACCATGTCGTGGCCGTCGGACGTCGCCCCGTAGCCGACGATCTCCGCATAGATTTTCGCGCCGCGCGCCTCGGCGTGTTCCAGCGCCTCGACCACGACCATGCCGCCGCCACTCGCGATGACGAAGCCGTCGCGATTGACGTCGTAGGTTCGCGACGCCGATGCCGGCGCATCGTTGTACTTCGTCGAAAGCGCACCCATCGCATCGAACAGGCTGGTCAGCGTCCAGTCCTCTTCCTCGCCGCCGCCGGCGAAGACGATGTCCTGCTTGCCGAGCTGGATCTGCTCCATCGCCGCCCCGATACAGTGCGCGCTGGTCGCGCAGGCCGAGGTAATCGAGTAGTTGATGCCCTTGATGCGGAACGGGGTCGCCAGGCACGCCGAAACCGTACTGCCCATCGTGCGCGGCACCATGTACGGGCCGATCTTGCGCACGCCACGGGAGCGCAGCGTGTCGGCACTGACGACAATGTTCGAACTCGAAGCGCCGCCCGAGGCGGCAATGAGGCCGGTGCGCGGATTCGAGACGTCGGTATCTTCGAGCCCGGAATCCTCGATGGCCTGCTGCATCGCGATGTATGCGTAGGCTGCGGCGTCACCCATGAATCGCCGCACCTTGCGGTCGATCTTTTCCGCAATGTCGATGTCGACGCTGCCGGACACCTGGCTGCGCAGGCCCATTTCCGCGAAGGTTTCGTTGCGACTGATGCCCGAGCGGCCGTTTTTCAGCGCGTCGGTGACCTCGGCCTTCGAATTGCCGAGGCAAGAGACGACGCCAATGCCGGTGATTACTACGCGACGCACTGGAGCTCCTTCAAAAATCGTCGGTGGACTTGAACAGGCCGACGCGCAGGTCTTCGGCCTGGTAGATCTCGCGCCCGTCGACCTCGACGCTGCCGTCGGCGATGGCGAGGATCAGCTTGCGCGTAATCATGCGTTTGATGTGCAGGTGGAACGTTACCTTTTTTGCGGTAGGCAGCACCTGGCCGAAAAACTTGACCTTGCCGGCACCGAGCGCCCGGCCGCGCCCGGTGTACCCGGACCAGACCAGGAAGAACCCGACCAGCTGCCACAGTGCATCCAGCCCGAGACAGCCGGGCATGACGGGATCGCCCTCGAAATGACAGTCGAAGAACCAGAGGTCCGGGCGGATGTCGAGCTCGGCCACGATTTCGCCCTTGCCGTACTTTCCACCGTCGCTGGTGATGCGCGTGACCCGGTCGGTCATCAGCATGTTCGGCAGCGGCAGCTTCGCGCTTTCCGGGTCGAAGAGCTCACCGCGCGCGCAGGCGAGCAGGTCCTCGTAGTCGTAGGCGGTCTTGCGTCCGGGCGGGCAGCTGCCGGATGGCTTGTCTTCTACCGTGCTCATCGAGCCCTGTGGCGTTTCCTCGTCCCGTCGTCCCGCGGCGTGCGGCCGGGCGCGTATCTTACCGGACTCCCCCGCCGCCTGCCGACCGGTACCGGAATGGCGAATTCCGCTGACGGATCGACCGCGGAAACTGTGATCGAGTTCAAAACCCTGCAATCTGGCCGCCGAAAGTGCGCAAGGTTACGACCGATGTCGTTGAATTAAAAGCAAATAAATGAGCTAAATGCGCATTCTCGAGCACCCGGCAATGAATGCCGGCGACACGGTGTTGGCAAACGGAATGAACCACGAGTCAGCGGCCCCGGCACCTTATGCCGACCGCACCCCCAAGCATCCGCTGCTGCGGGCAAGCCTGCTCGCCGCGCTGCTCCTTGCTTCCGCCATTGCGGCGGCCCAGTCGACCGTGCGCGATGATTTTTCGAATCGGGTGTACAACAACAACGACGGCACGGCCAACTGGAACGGCGACTGGATCGAGTTCGACGTACAGAACCCGGGTCCGACCAACGGCAACGTCTGGATTACGGGCGGCGGCGAACTGCGCCTCGAGGATCGGCCGAATACCGGCACCCAGCCGAGTATAGCGCGCGAAGCCAACCTCGCCGGTGCCACGATCGCGACGCTGAACTTCGACTGGCGCACGACCGCCGGCGTCGATCCCAGCGATTCCGTCATCGTCGAGGTGTCCTCCAACGGTGGCGGCAGCTGGACGCAGCTCGAAAACTTCACCGGACTGTCCGGTTCGAACTCCGGTACACGTGCCTACGACATCGCGGCGTTTGCCACGGCAAACACGCAGATCCGGTTCCGGGTCAACAATCTCTACGGTGGTGCGAACGAATCCTTTCGCCTCGACTATGTCGAGATCGCCTATACCATCGTACTGTCGGGTACCGACCTGTCGGTGACCCAGGCGGATTCTCCGGATCCGGTCAACGTCGCGTCACCGCTGAGCTACACGCTGACCGTCACCAATAACGGCCCCGACGACGCAACCGGCGTGACCCTGACCGACACGCTGCCGGCCGGCACCGTGTTCCAGTCCGCCTCGGCGACGCAGGGAAGCTGCCTGCAGGCCGGCGGCGTCGTGACCTGCTCGCTCGGTGACCTGGTTGCGGGCGCCGGGGCGACCGTCAACATCGCGCTGACAGCGCCGTTCTCTACCGGCACCATCACCAACAATGCCACCGTCTCGGGCAATGAAATCGACCCGATTGCCGGCAACAACGCATCGAGCGAGAACACGACGGTGCAGAACCTGAACGTCAGCCAGCTCTGCTACCTCGTCGCCGATGCGGGCGGCGGTGGCGGCGGCAACGACCTGTTCACCGTTATCGATACCGCCGATTTCAACCCGGCGACGAACGAGACGAATTTCGGCATCGGCACCGGCACGAATACGATCGAGGCGATCGCCTACAACTCGGCAACCGGCGTCGTGTACGCGGCGAACGCCGGCCAGCTCGGCACGCTGAGCACGACCACCGGGTTGTTCCAGGCCCTGCCGCAGGCATTCGGCACCGGTTCCGGGTCGCTCGGCAACATCACGTTCTCGGATGTCGACGGCCTCACTTACGATGCAACCACCGGCGTGCTGTACGGCTCGCACGCGCGCGGCGGCAACGATCTCCTGATCCAGATCGACATGAATACCGGCGCGCACGTCCCCAACGCCTTCGGCGCCGGCATCGATTACGTGCAGATTCAGCCCGTACTCGGCAACACGATCGTCGACGATATCGCAGTCGACCCGACCACGGGCGTGATGTATGCCTCGACGAACAGCGGCGGCAGCACGGATCGCCTGGCCACCGTCAACAAGTTTACGGGCGCGACGACGAACGTCGCGTTGATTACGGTACCCGACATCGAGGGCCTCGGCACCGATCCCTCCGGCCAGCTGTGGGGGACCAGCGGCACGCAGAGCATCCTGTACGAGATCGACAAGAGCACCGGTGTCGGATCCAACGGCCGGCCGATCGATAACGGCTCCGACTACGAGGCGATCGATTGCTACGCGGTTTCACCCAGCGTCACGGCCGACCTGGCGCTCGGCAAAACGGTGGACGACGCGACACCGCTCGAGGGCGACACGATCAGCTATACCGTCACCGTCACCAATACCGGCCCGGGCCCGGCAACGGTCGTGCAGATCATGGACCAGCTCCCGACCGGCGTGACTTTCGTCAGTGCTCTGCCGTCGCAGGGTACTTACGATCCGCTCACCGGCGACTGGTTCGTCGGCAGTCTGACGGCCGGCGCGTCGGCGACGCTCCCGCTGCGGGCCGGCGTCCATGCGGGCACCGGCGGCGCGACGATTACCAACGTTGCCAGCGTCGATTTCCTGAGCCAGCCCGACCCGAACGCGGCCAATGACGTGGCGAGCGTCGACATCGATCCCGTCGGCCTGCCGAGCCTGCTGGTGATGAAGAGCTCGTCCGTGATCGAGGACCCGTTCAACGGGACGACCAATCCGAAAGCGATTCCCGGCGCCACTGTTCGTTATCTGATATCGACGACGAACAGCGGCACGGGTCCGGTCGACAACGACACGATGGTCATCACCGATGCCATTCCCGCCAATACGGCATTACGCGTTATCGATTTCGACTTGGCGACGCCGGGCCCTGTACGATTCGTGGACGGCACGCCGGCAAGCGGACTCGGGTACTCGTTCGTCGCGCTCGGTGATGCCGGCGACGATGTCTCGTTTTCCGACGACGGCGGCGCGACGTTCATCTACACGCCGGTGCCGAACGCGAACGGCGTCGACCCGGCCGTGACCCACATCCGGATCAATCCGAAAGGCGTATTCGCGGGAAACACCGGCGGCGGCAATCCGAACTTCGACGTGCGCATCCTGGTCGTCGTACAGTGACGTCGATCAGGGCCGGAACGGCAGCGCCGTGTCGGCCTTGATCTCCTTCAGCACGATATCGGAACGAACCTGCGACACGCCGGGCAGGCGGAAGATGAACTCGTCGAGGAAGCGGTTGTAGGCATCCATGTCCTCGACGACGACGCGCAGGTGAAAGTCCGCCTCGCCGCTGGTCGCGAAGCATTCCAGCACTTCCGGGTGACGCAGTACCTCGCGCACGAAGTTGTCGACGTTTTTCTGCTCGTGCCGCGCGAGTGACACGAGCGTCATCGAGGACAGGGAAAAGCCGGCCTTCTTCGCGTCGACGATCGCCGCGTAGCGGTCGATGACGCCGGATTCCTCCAGGCTGCGCACGCGCCGCCAGCAGGCGGAGCTGGACATGCCGACCCGCTCGGCGAGCTGCTGCATCGTGAGCCGGCTGTCCTTCTGCAGCTCGCGGAGGATGGCGCGATCCCTCGATTCCAGCATGCTGTCCCGACTTTGGACGAATGACAGCAAGAATCTACCAAAAAAAGCTGCCTGCTGGCATGAATTTACGAAATTCCGGGTATCGATGGGCCAAACGGGTACCCCATTGCGCCCGATTCCTGCCATGATGTCCGGTCTGGCATTCCCGGAGCGACCATGGCCCAGGCGACGGCGCGCTTTACGCTCGACAACTACGAACTCGAGGACCGCTACCGTCGCGAGTCCGGCCGCGTCTTCCTGACCGGCACCCAGGCGCTGGTGCGTATCCCGCTGATGCAGCGCACGATGGATCGCGCCGCGGGTCTGAACACCGCCGGCTTCATCAGCGGCTATCGCGGCTCTCCGCTCGCCACCTATGACCTCGAGCTGTGGCGCGCCTCGCGCCACCTCGAGGAGGCCAATATCCGCTTCCTGCCGGCCGTCAACGAGGAACTCGCGGCCACCGCGGTCCTCGGCTCTCAGCAGGTCGAGGGCGATCCCGCCGCCGGCGTCGACGGCGTGTTCGGCATCTGGTACGGCAAGGGCCCCGGCCTGGACCGCGCCGGCGACGGGCTGAAACACGGCAATGCCTACGGCAGCTCGCCGCACGGCGGCGTGCTGGTCGTTGCCGGCGACGACCACGGCTGCGTCTCCTCGTCGATGCCGCACCAGTCCGACGTCGCGTTCCTCGCCTGGCTGATGCCGAACCTGAACCCGGCCAACGTCGCGGAGTACCTCGAGTTCGGCCTGTACGGTCTGGCGCTGTCCCGCTACTCGGGTATGTGGGTCGGCTTCAAGGCGATCTCGGAGACGGTCGAGTCCGCGATGTCTGTCGAGCTGCCGCCGTACCCGGAATTCATCAAGCCGGATTACCCGCCCTCGCCGGACGGGCTGCACATTCGCTGGCCCGACTATCCCGGGCCGCAGATCGAAGCGCGCATGCAGTACAAGAAAGCGGCGACGCTCGCGTTCGCGGAAGCGAACCCGATCGACCGCAAGATCTTCGATACGCCGAACGCCCGCTACGGCATCGTCACCACGGGCAAGGGGCATCTCGACCTGATGGAAGCGCTGCGCCTGCTCGGCATCGATCGCCGCGAGGCACGGCGCCTCGGCCTCGACGTCTACAAGGTCGGCATGGTCTGGCCGCTGGCGCACGACTCCGCGCTCGAATTCGTGCGCGGCAAGCACGAGGTGCTGGTCATCGAGGAGAAGCGCGGCATCATCGAAAGCCAGTTCAAGGAATATTTCTACGACTACCCCGGCCGCAAGCCGGAGCGCATGGTTGGCAAGGAAGACGAGCACGGCAATCCGCTGGTGCCGTGGGTCGGCGAGCTGTCGCCGACCGAGCTCGCGGTCCTGGTCGCGAAACGTCTCGATACGGAATTCAGGGGCCTCGACCTGTCCTCGCGCGCGAAGAAGCTCGTCGACGAAAAAGCGCCGTTGATCGAGATCAGCGGCGCCAGCCGCACGCCGTACTTCTGCTCCGGTTGCCCGCACAACACGTCGACAAAGGTGCCGGAAGGCTCGCACGCGCTGGCCGGCATCGGCTGCCACTTCATGGCGAACTGGATGGACCGGGACACCGACGGCCTGATCCAGATGGGCGGCGAAGGCGTCAACTGGATCACGCGCTCGATGTTCAACGGCGGCCAGCACGTGTTCCAGAATCTCGGCGACGGCACGTTCTACCACTCGGGCTCGCTCGCCATTCGCCAGGCGCTGGCGGCGAAAACCAACATCACGTTCAAGATCCTGTTCAACGATGCGGTGGCGATGACCGGCGGCCAGCCGGTCGACGGCCCTATCACGGTCGAGCGCATCGCGCATTCCGTGCGCGCGGAAGGTGTCGAGCGCATCGCGCTCGTCTCGGACGAACCGGAGCTGTTCGATGCCGGCGATCTACCGTCGGGCACGACGATCTCGCACCGGCGCGAGCTGGACGCGATCCAGCGCGAACTGCGCGAGATCGAGGGCGTGACCGTGCTGATCTACGCGCAGACCTGCGCGACCGAAAAACGCAGGCGCCGAAAGCGCGGGCTGCTCGAGGACCCGAAAAAGTTCGTCGTCATCAACGACCTCGTCTGCGAGGGCTGCGGCGACTGCTCGGTCGAGTCGAACTGCCTGTCCGTGATCCCGAAGGAAACGCCTTTTGGCCGCAAGCGGCAGATCGACCAGAACACCTGCAACAAGGACTACTCCTGCCTGAACGGCTTCTGCCCCAGTTTCGTCACGGTCGAGGGCGAGCGCCCGGCGCGCATAGCAGAGGACATCGCAGTGCCCGGCGAACGTGTCGATGCGCTGCCGCTCCCGGAACTCCCGACGCTAACCGACGGCTACGATCTGCTGGTCACCGGCGTCGGCGGCACCGGCGTCATCACCGTCGGGCAGCTGATCACGATGGCGGCGCACCTGGAGCGCAAGGGCACCAGCGTGCTCGACTTCATGGGCTTTGCACAGAAGTTCGGCCCGGTGCTGAGCTACATCCGCCTCGCGGAGGATCCGCAGGCGCTGAACCAGGTGCGCATCGACCGGCAGCAGGCGGACGCACTGATCGGCTGCGACCTGGTGGTGAGCTCGTCGCCGAAAGCGTCGGAAACCTATCGCCGCGGGCATACTCGGGCGGCGCTGAACACCACGGAAATGTCGACGGCCGACTTCGTGCGCTTTCGCGATGCGAGCCTCAAGGTCAATGAACGCGTCGCCGCGATCGCCGCAGTGACGGGCGATGACAACCTGTCCACCGTCGCCGCCAACCATCTCGCCGAGGCGCTGCTCGGCAACACGATATATTCGAACGTACTGATGCTCGGCTTTGCCTGGCAGCACGGGCTGCTGCCCGTGACCGGGCGGGCGCTGAAGCGCGCCATCGAACTGAACGGCGTCGACGTCGCACAGAATCTCGCAGCGTTCGACTGGGGCCGGCTGGCCGCTGCGGACACGGACGCGGTGCAGAATGCACTGCGCGATCCGCAGCAGACCGTGGCCGGCATCGAGTCGCTGGATGCGATGATCGAGCGGCGGCGCGCCTTCCTGGTCGACTACCAGGACGAAAACCTCGCGCAGCGCTACCTGGACCTGGTCGCGCGAGTCCGTAACGCGGAGGCAAGCGTCGGCAGCGGCACATCGCTGACCGAGACGGTCGCCAGAGCCTGGTTCAAGACGCTGGCCTACAAGGACGAGTACGAAGTGGCGAGGCTGCACGCCGGCACCGGCTTCGTGGAGCGGGTCAGGGCCGAGTTCGGCGATCGTGCCAGGCTCAGCTTCCACCTCGCGCCGCCGATCCTGTCGCGCGGCGTCGACGCACGCGGGCGCCCGCGGAAACGCGAATTCGGCGCCTGGATGCTGCCGGTATTTCGCCTGCTTGCGAAACTGAAGTTCCTGCGCGGTACCGCGTTCGACCCGTTCGGCTATACCGCCGAACGCCGCGCCGAACGGCAGCTGATCGACACGTTCGAGCAGAAGATCGAGACGATTCTCGGCAACCTCGATGCCCGCAACATCGACGCCGCGTGCGACATCGTCCGCGAGTTCCTGGAAATTCGCGGCTACGGGCCGGTCAAGGAAGCGGCGCTCGCCGCGTCGCTGCCGCGCATCGAGGCAGGGCTCGCGTCGCTGGCCGCGATCAGGGACAAGGCCGCCTGAGCCCTCGCCGAAGCCGGGAAAATGCCATCTCCCCGTGAGATGATGCGCCGATGCACGCGATTACCCGACCCGAATCCGTCCGCTACGCGTTCGACGAACGGCCCGCCGCCGGCGAGACGCTGGCGGTCGCGCCGGGCATCTACTGGCTCAACATGCCGCTGCCGTTCACGCTGGGTCACATCAACCTGTGGCTGCTCGAGGACGAGGGCGGCTGGACGATCGTCGACACCGGGGTGTGCGTCGATGAAACGAAAGCCATCTGGGAGTCGACGTTCAGCGGACGAATGGGCGGGCAGCCGGTACAGCGCGTCGTCGTCACGCACCTGCACCCCGACCATTCAGGGTGCGCCGGATGGCTGTGCGAGCGCCTCGATGTCCCGCTCTGGATGTCGCGCGAGGAATACCTGCTGTGCCGGGTGCTCGTCGCCGACACCGGCCGCATGACGCCGAAAGCCGGCGACACCTTCTATACGGCGGCTGGGTTCGAAACGGATCAGCTCGACTACTACCACAAGATGTTCGGCATGTTCGGCCGCTACGTGGCGCCGCTTCCCGAATCCTATCGCCGCATTCGGGACGGCGACCGGCTGTGCATCGGCGGGCGCGACTGGCAGGTCATGGTCGGACGCGGGCATTCGCCGGAACACGCGTGCCTGTATTGCGAATCGCTGAACGTGATGATCTCCGGCGACCAGGTCCTGCCGACGATCTCGTCGAACGTCAGCGTGTATCCGACCGAACCCGCGGCGGACCCGCTCGGCGAATGGCTGCAATCGCTTGCCGACCTGAAATCGCGGGTGCCCGAGGACGCGCTTGTTCTGCCTGCACATGGCAAGCCGTTTCGCGGCGCGCACCCGAGACTGGATGCGATGATTGCGGAACACGAAACCTGTCTCGACAAGCTGGTGTCGATGTGTGGCGAGCCGCGAAGAGCGGTCGACGTATTCCCGGCATTGTTCAAAAGCAAAATCGACAAGAACAACCTGATCATGGCAACCGGCGAGTCGGTGGCGCACCTGAATTACCTGCTGTACCGGGATCGGTTGACCGTGGAGCGGGACGGCGACGGCGTCGACTGGTATCGCGCAACGGGCTAGCGGCCCGATTTCGGAGTGCAGCACGAATGACACAAAGATTACTGGCGGTCATTGCCGCGCTGCTCGTTGCCGCGTGCAGCCGCGAACCCGAAGCGCCCGCGGCGGTCCCCGCCGAAACGGGCTATGCCGCGGTCGCGATTCCCGATCCTTACGCCGCGGACATCGCGGAGGAGATCCTGCGCCGCGGCGGCAACGCCGTCGACGCGGCGATCGCGACCGGTTTCGCCATGGCGGTTACCTACATCGATGCGGGCAACATCGGCGGTGGCGGCTTCATGCTGATCCACGACGACGGAGAAGCCGGTTTCATCGACTACCGCGAGAAGGCACCGCTGGCCGCGCATCGCGACATGTATCTCGACGAGAACGGCGACGTCATCGAGCAATCGACGCTGATCGGCGGCCAGGCGGCGGCCGTGCCGGGGACGGTGGCCGGTTTCTGGGCCGCGCACCAGCGCTTCGGCAAGCTGCCGTGGCGCGACCTGGTCATACCGGCGGCGGACCTCGCGCGCGACGGATTCGTGCCGGCCGAGATCCTGGTCGACGACGTTCGCAGCATGCGCAACTGGTTCGGCGACCGGACGAATTTCTGGCGCTACTTCGGCAGCATCGACACCTCCGCACCGTTTCGTCAGCCGGAGCTGGCCGCAACGCTCGAGCGCATAGCCGAAGCGGGACCGGATGACTTCTATCGCGGCGAAACGGCGCGCCTGCTGGTCGCGCAAATGGGACGCAGCAACGGGCTCATCACGATGCAGGACCTGGCCGAGTACGAAGCGGTGTGGCGGGAACCGCTCCGTGCCAGCTGGCGCGATTACGAGGTGCTGTCGGCGCCGCCGCCGAGCTCGGGCGGCTTCGCGGTGGTGCAGCTTCTGAAAATGAAGGACTACCTGGATCACCTGTTCGACGACGTGCCGCACAACTCGCCGCAGTACATCCACCTGGTTGCCGAAATGGAAAAGCGCGTGTTCGCGGACCGGGCGGAATATCTCGGCGACCCGGACTTCGTCGACGTCGACATGGCGGCCCTGCTCGATCCTGCGTACATCGCACGCCGTGCACAGGAAGTCGATCCGCAAAATATTTCGCAGCTCGACGCCGTCGCACCCGGCCACGAGTCGCCCGACACGACGCACTATTCGATCGTGGACCCGTGGGGCAACGCCGTATCAAACACGTACACGATCAACTGGAATTACGGCAGCGGCGTCGTCGTTGAAGGCGCGGGATTCCTGCTGAACAACGAGATGGACGATTTCAGCGCCAAGCCCGGCGTGCCGAACATTTTCGGCGTCGTCGGCAACACGGCCAATGAAATCCAGCCGGGCAAGCGACCGCTGTCCTCGATGTCGCCGACGATCCTGCTGAAGGACGGGGACGTCGCGATGGTGCTCGGCACGCCCGGTGGTTCGACGATCTTCACATCCGTGTTCCAGACCATCGTCAACATCGTCGACTTCGACATGACGCCGTACGACGCGGTCGCGGCAACCCGATTCCACCACCAGCTGCTGCCGCCCGACCTCGTGACGATGAGCGTTACCCGGCCGCTGCCGCAGGAAACGGTGCGCGCACTCGGCGACCGGGGTTACCGGGTCGAGCCGCACGACTTCGAGTTCGGCGACGTACAGGTGATCCTGCGCCGCGACGGCGCGCTCGTGCCTGCTGCCGATCCGCGCGATCGCGGCGTCGGCCGGGTCATCGAGCTGCCGCTGCACTGACCGCTTGCGGGGTCGCGCACCGGCGAAGCCGGGGCAAATCCACTATGATGTGCGCCGTGATGCCACGCATCCCGAATCCCGGCACCGTCCCGCTGCTTGCTGCCGCATGCCTGGCCTCTGGCACGGCGCTTGCCGCCACGCCGCTGTGGTGGGACGTCGCCTACGAGCGCCGGTTCAACGTCGACGTCGCCACGGGCGCGAACGTGCCGGACAGGGGCTACATCGGCTACACCGCGCGCGTGCCGGTCCTCGATACCCAGGCGCTGATCGCCGCCGGCCAGATGCAGGCGGACTGCAGCGATCTGCGCATGACCTACTACGACGGGCTGTCGTGGCAGGAACTGCCGCGTCACGTCCTGAACTGCAACACGCCGAACACCGATATTCGCTTTGCGCTGGTCGCCGACATCGCCGCCTCCGGCAACGACGACAACTACTACATCTACTACGACAACCCGGCGCCGGCGGCGCTGCCGGCGATGACGCCGACGAACGTGTACCTGTGGTTTGACGACGCCAGCTTCCACCGCTGCGCAACCTACATCCGCCGCCTGGCCCACAACTGGCACGGCAGCGGCTGGGACAATTCGCTGGCCTCGAATCCCGGCGGTTTCTACACCTATGACACCGGCGACAACTTCACGAGCGGCTATCGGCGCGCGATCGACGAGCGCGACGTATTCGCCGAAGCGGAGTTTTTCCACAGCGGCTGCTACCAGCTCAATATCACGACCGGCCTCCTCGTCCGCGGCATCATCCAGAGCGGCACGCTCGGCAGCGAGTCGTCCAATCATTACTACGCGTCGAACCGCGGCGAGTACCCGAGCGGCTGCACCGCTGGCGGTTACAACCACGACGGCGACATCGTCACCGGCAACCGGCAGACCACCGCCATCAACGGCCCGAACCCGCCCGACGTGGTGCCGAACGTGTGGCGCCGGCAGGCGCTGGCAACCTGGCTCGTCAATCCGACCAATGCGACGTTCTGGGACGAGGACCTGTCCGCAAACTGGGCCGCGCTCGGGTTTCCGGACGCGAGCAACGTGCAGGTCACCGGCAGCGACGCGAACGACGACGAGGGCCGCGGTTTCGCAGCGGTGATGACGGCCCAGGACATCGCTAGGGTGCGCAACGTCCTGTTCCGGCGCTACGTCGAGCCGGAGCCGGCACTCGCGCTGACGCCTGAAACGCAGCCGCCGTCACTCGTGCTGCAAAAAACCGTGCTGACGGTGTTCGACCCCGTCAACCTGACCACGAACCCGAAGGCGATCCCGGGCAGCTGGGTCGACTACACGATCACGACCTCGAACAGCGGCCGCGGCGAAGTCGACGACGACACGCTGGTCGTCACCGATCCGCTGCCGGCGAATGCCGCGCTGTTCGTCGGCGACCTGGTCGGGCCCGGCAGCGGCCCGGTCGAATTCATCGACGGGCCCGGCGCTTCCTCCAGCGGGCTGACCTACACCTGGGGCGGGCTCGCCGACCCGGGCGACGACGTCGAATTCTCGACCGACGGCGTCACCTGGACCTACGTGCCGGTGCCGGACGCCGACGGCTTCGACGCCGCCGTTCGCTACATCCGGGTCAATCCGGCCGGCATTTTTCTCGGCACGACGACGGCCACGCCGACGACGTTCGACCTGCGCTTCCGCCTGCGCGTGCAGTGACGCGTGCTATTGCGGATGGAAGCCGAACGCGCTTCCCAGGTGCACGGTAAGCACGAGGAACGCGATCGCCAGCACGAACAGCTTGCCGAGTAGCGGCAGTGTGAATCGCACCCACGCGCCGTACGGACTCCGCCCCAGCGCCAGCGCACCCATGACCAGCGCGCTGGTCGGTACGACCATGTTCGTAAACCCGTCGCCAAACTGGTAGGCAAGCACCGCCGTCTGCTGCGGCACGTCGGTGAGGGTCGCGAGTGGCGACATGATCGGCATGGTCACGAACGCCTGACCGCTGCCGGACGGGATGAAGAAATTGCAGATCGTCTGTACGAACAGCATGCCGACGGCGGATGCCTCGGCACCGAAATTTGTCAGCACGCTGGCGATCGAGTCGATGATCGTGTCGATGATCTGCCCGTCGACGAGCACGACCTCGATCGTGCGCGCGAAGCCGACGATCAGCGCCGCGGCCGTCATCTCGGCGGCACCCTTTATAAAGGTGCGACTGGTGTCGGCCGCGCCGAGCCCGCCGATGATCGCCGCGACGATGCCGAGCCCGAGAAACACCGCCATCAGCTCGCCGATGTACCAGCCATACTGTTTCGCGCCGATCACGAAACCGACGATGGCGACGGTGAACGCCACGATGACGCCCAGGCGCCGGCCGTTCAGTGCCACGTCCTCTGGCAACTCGAAACCCTGCGAATAATCGACGTGCGCCACGAGGCTCTCCGCGGGGTTTTTTTGCACGCGAATCGCGTAGCGATACAGGTGGTGGAACGCGACGGCCAGGAACGCGAGCATCATCACGAAGCGAAAACCGGAGCCGGAGGTGATCGGCACGCCGGCGATGTTCTGTGCGATGACGACGCCGAACGGATTCGTGCCGGCGAAGGCCCAGCCGATGCCGTATGGAATCCATACCATGCCCATGGCGACGATCGCGTCCATGCGCATCGCGAGCGACATCGTCACGATGATCGGCACCAGCGGCACGTACTCCTCGCCCATGCCGATCGTGTAGGCGCCGACGCTGAACAGCAGCAGGCAGCCGCCGATCAGGAGCCACGGGCTCGAACCGAGCCGCTCGACCGACTTGTGCAGCACGGCGTCGATCGCGCCGGTCCGGCGCAGGATCGCAATGACCCCGCCGGCGATGAAGATCAGGAAGATGATGTTCTGCGCGGCCGCGAAGCCGTCCGGGATGGCGAGCAGGAAATGCCAGGGCGCAAGCGTCACGCTGTCGGCCGCACGCTCGTAGCTGCCCGCAACCACGACCTCTGCGCTGGGGTTGTCCGGAAACGGTGCGCGGCGGAATTCGCCCTGCGGAATGACGTAGGTCAGCAGCTGGGCGAAGACGATGATGGAAAAGATCAGGACCAGTGAATCGAACGACCAGCCGCGCTTGGCCATGCTGCCTCCCCCTTCCGCCGGCATGCCCGCACAGTACCCGAGTTCTCCAGAAAAAACATGGCTTTCCGGCCGCTTGAAGGCCATGGTCCTTTCTGATAAAAAATGCGGCCGCGCCGGCTGCCGTTCGGCGACAAAAGATGACCCCATGATAGAAACTGACGGTCTCACAAAGAGATACGGGCACCACACGGTCGTCGACGACCTGACATTTCGCTGCGAGCCGGGCGAGGTGCTGGGCTTCCTCGGCCCCAACGGCGCCGGCAAGTCGACGACGATGAAAATGATCACAGGCTTCGTCGCGCCGAGCAGCGGCCGTGCCCTCGTCTGCGGCCACGACGTGCAGAGCGACGGCCTCGAGGCACGGCGCCGCATCGGCTACCTGCCCGAGGGCGCGCCCTGCTATGCCGAGATGACGCCCGGCACGTTCCTGGAGTTCATCGCCGACGTGCGCGGCCTCGAAGGCGCCAGGCGCCGCGAACGTATCGACGAGGTCATCGGGCGCCTGCACCTCGAGGGAGTGCTGGAGCAGAGCATCGACACGCTGTCGAAAGGCTTCAAGCGCCGCGTCGGCCTGGCGCAGGCGATCCTGCACGACCCCGACTTGCTGATCCTCGACGAACCGACGGACGGGCTTGACCCGAACCAGAAGCACGAAGTCAGGCAGCTCATCCGCTCGATGTCGGCGGAAAAGCTGATCGTTATCTCGACCCACATCCTTGAAGAGGTCGAGGCGGTCTGCAGCCGCGCGATCATCATCGCGAACGGCAGGATCCTCGTCGACGACACGCCGGCCGCGCTGGCCGCACGTTCGCCGTCGGGCCGCCTCGACGACGTGTTCCGCCAGATCACGCAGGGAGAGGCGGCATGATCGGCGCACTGTTCCGCCGCGAGCTGCGGAGCTATTTCGCGACGCCGGTGGCGTACGTGTTCATCGTGATCTTCCTGATCCTGATGGGCATGTTCACGTTCTATCTCGGCCGCTTCTACGAGCAGGGCCAGGCCGACCTGCGCGCCTTTTTCAACTTCCACCCGTGGCTGTACCTGTTCCTGGTGCCGGCGATCGCGATGCGGCTGTGGGCAGAGGAACGGAAGACCGGCAGCATCGAACTCCTGATGACGCTGCCGATCACGCCCTGGCAGGCGGTGCTCGGCAAGTACCTGGCGGCGTGGGCGTTCACCGGCATCGCGCTGGCGCTGACGTTCCCGATCTGGATCACGGTGAACTACCTGGGCGACCCGGACAACGGCGCCATCTTTGCCGGCTACATCGGCAGCCTGCTGATGGCGGGCGGCTTTCTCGCCATCGGCGCCTGCCTGTCGGCGCTGACGACGAACCAGGTCATCGCGTTCGTGCTGAGCGTCGTGATCTGCTTCGGCTTCCTGCTGTCGGGTCTGCCGCTGGTGATGGCGGTGTTCCAGGCCTGGGCGCCGCAGTTTCTCGTCGACACGGTCGCCTCGCTGAGTTTCCTGACGCATTTCGCGAACATTTCGCGCGGCGTCATCGACTTTCGTGACCTCATTTACTTTGGCCTCGTGATCGGTACGTTCCTGTACGCGAACACGATCGTGCTGCAGTGGAAGCAGGCGGACTGACATGAGTACACGCATGCAACAGCGCCTGAGCGCATCCGGCCTGGTCCTGCTACTGGTCGCATTCGTCGCCGCGGTCGCGATTTCGAACCAGCTGTTCCGCGGCTGGCGCATCGACCTGACCGAGGACAACCTGTACACGCTGTCCGACGGTACGCGGCAGCTGCTCGACAATCTCGACGAGCCCGTCAACCTGTATTTCTATTTCTCCGACGAGGCGACGTCGAGCATTCCGTCGCTCCGGGCCTATGCCGATCGCGTGCGCGAGCTGCTCGAGGAGTTCGAGGACGAGGCGGACGGCATGCTGCATCTGGCCGTCATCGACCCGCTGCCGTTCTCGGAGGCAGAAGACCGGGCGGCGCAGTTCGGCCTGCAGGACGTGCGCTTAGGCG
>CALKYK010000306.1 GCA_938003715.1 uncultured Gammaproteobacteria bacterium | reverse complement strand
AACGCGGTCCTCGTCGTCGCCGGTGACGTCGAGCCGGCCGAGGTTCTCGAGCGCGTACAGCACTACTTCGGCGACATCCCGCCGGGCCCGCCGATCGCGAAACGACAGGCCTGGACGGTCAGGCTGGAGCGGGACAAGCGCGAGATCATGCAGGATCGCGTGCCGCAGGCCCGCCTTTACAAGGTGTGGGGCGCGCCGACCCTGACCTCGACCGATGCGGAGTATCTGAACCTGTTCGGCGACGTGCTCGCCGGCGGCAAGAACTCGCGACTTTTCGAACGCCTCGTCTACAACGACCAGGTCGCTACCTCGGCGCAGGCCGGCATGGTCAGCATGGAAATCGGCGGCATGTTCTGGGTGGTGGTGACGGCGCAGCCCGGCGGCGACCTCGCGGCCGTCGAGCGGGCGATGAACGAGGAGATCGAGCGCCTGCTCGAGGAAGGCATCGAGGAAGACGAACTGGAGCGCGTCAAGGTCGAGCAACGGGCCGGGTTCATCCGCGGGCTCGAGCGCATCGGCGGCTTCGGCGGCAAGTAGGACCTGCTGGCAGCGAACGCCGTCTACGAAGGCGATCCGGGCGCCCGCGGCAAGTCGATGCGCCTGATCGCCGAAGCCAGCCCGGAACCGGTCCTCGAAGCGGCGCGTCGCTGGCTGACGGCCGGCGCCTACCATCTCGAGGTGCATCCGTTCCCCGAACTCGACGCAACAGCCGACGGCGCAGATCGTTCCGCGCTGCCTATTACCGAGTCGTTCCCGTCGGTATCTTTCGACGACTTTCAGCGCGACTTCCTGCCCAACGGCATGGAACTGATCGTCGCGACCCGGCGCACGATTCCCGTCGTCAACATGAGGCTTGTGCTGGACGCGGGCTTCGCTTCGGAAGAGTTCGCGAAGTTAGGCACCTCGAGCCTGGTCATGACGATGCTCGACGAGGGCACGACGAGCCGGTCCGCGCTCGAAATCAGCGACGAACTGTCGCGTTTGGGGGCGAACTTCGGCGCCGGTTCGGGCATCGACTCGTCGACTGTCGCGATGAGCGCGCTGAAGGAAAACCTCGACGCATCGCTCGACGTTTATGCCGACATCGTCCTGAACCCGTCGTTCCCGGACAACGAACTCGAGCGGCTGCGCAAGCAGCGCCTGGCGCAGATCCAGCAGGAGAAGACGCAGCCGGTCGGTCTCGCGATCCGCGTGTTCCCGAAACTCCTGTACGGCGAAGGCCACGCGTACTCGATGCCGCTGACGGGATCCGGCACCGAGGAATCGGTCATGCGCATCACGCGCGACGCGCTCGTCGATTACCACCGCACCTGGTTCCGGCCGAACAACGCGACGATGATCGTCGTCGGTGACGTTACGCTCGCCGAAATGAAGGACCGGCTCGAGCAAATCTTCGACGACTGGGAGCCTGCGGATACGCCGGCCAAGAACATTGCCGCCGTCGACGTGAGCGACCGGGAACGCATTTTCCTGATCGACCGGCCGGATTCGGAACAGTCCATCGTCATTGCGGGCAACATCGCGCCGCCGGTAGGCGCAGGCAACGAATTCGCCATCGAGACGATGAACGAAATCATCGGTGGCAGCTTCACCTCGCGACTGAACATGAACCTGCGCGAAGACAAGGCCTGGGCGTACGGCGCGGGCACGATCTTCAACGACACGGCGGGCCAGCGGGCGTTTCTCGCCTACGCGCCGGTGCAGACGGACAAGACCATGGAGTCGATGGCCGAGATCAAGCGCGAGCTGGTCGAATACCTGGGCGACAATCCCGCCACCGAAGACGAGATCGAGAAGGTCAAGGCGAACAATACGCTGAGCCTGCCGGGTCGCTGGGAAACGGCGGGCGCGGTGCTGCGCGACATCGGCGAGATCGTCGCCTACGATCTCCCGGACGATCACTGGGACACGTACGCGGAGCGCGTGCGCAACGTGAATGGCGAGCAGGTTCGCGAAGCGGCCGAGCAGGTCATCAAGCCCGGGCAGCTGACCTGGGTCGTGGTCGGCGACCGCGAGGAGATCGAGCACCGCATCCGCGAACTCGAGTGGGGCGAAATCACGCTTCTCGACGTGAACGGCAACGAAGTCCCGACGCGCTGATCACCCGCCCAGCCGTATGACCTCGCCTGCCGCCGCGACCGCGTCGGGGCGGTGGGCGACGCTGACGATCGTTGCGCCGGTGGCGGCGATTTTCGCGAGCACCTTGCGCTCCAGTGCGACGTCGAGGTGGCTCGTCGCCTCGTCGAGAAACAGGATGCGCGGCATGCGGTACAGCGCGCGGGCAAGCACCAGTCGCTGCACCTGCCCGCCGGACAATGCACGCGCGGAATCCTGAAGCAGGGTCTGGAGCTGCATCGGCAGCGCCTCGATGTCGCGCCAGACTTCGGCCATTACCGCCGCCGCGCGTGCGCGCTCGAGATCGGGCGTGGCCGAAAACGCGCTGATGTTGTCGATGACGGTGCCCTCGAACAGGCTCTCGTCCTGCAGCACGACGGCGCACTGTGCCGACAGCGCCGCCCGGTGCCAGAGCGCAAGCTCGATACCGTCGACCAGAATGCGTCCCTCGGCGGGCGGCCGCTGGCCGGCCAGCGCATGCAGCAGCGTCGACTTGCCGCAGCCGGACGGCCCGGTGATCACGACGTGGGTACCGGGGCTGATCCGGCAGCAGAAATCGCGCAGCAGCCATGGCCCGTCGCCGTAGCGCAGGCCCAGCCGCTCGGCAGAGAGCGCGCCGACGATCCGCCGCCGCACGGCCCCCGGCGGCGGCGCGGCGACCGGCTCGGCGAGCAGCAGGTCGGACAGTCCCGCGGTGTGGTTCGACATCAGGAAGAACCGGTGCACGACGAGCGTGATCTCGCGATCGGCGCCGCCGGCTATCCCTAAACCGAGAAACGCGACCTGGTCACAAACGCCGATGAAGCCAGTTGCCGAGACGCGCGCGATGTCGAGCTTGCCCTGCCGCACCTCGGCGTCCAGCGCGCGGTGAAACGGCTGCTGCCAGTGCGCGATGCGGCGCACCGGAAGGTCGAGCGCCTGCACCGTGGCGAAGCCGCGCAGCGTTTCGATGAGCGAACTTTGTTCTGCGGCGCGATGCACGAGGCGCTCCGCCGCGCGGGCGCGGGTCGCCGGCAGCACCGCGAGCAGTATCGCCAGCGACGCCGCAAGACTTGCCGCCGAAACCACCGTCAGCGCCGGGCTGTAGGCGAGCATCAGTGCCAAGATCGACAAGGCCGCCGTCACCTGCACGACGAGGTTCGTGCCGTGCTCCGTCAGCGCGATCCGGATCGGCTCCAGCGACGAGATCTTCGACAGCACGTCGCCGACGTGCCGTTCGGCTACGAAAGCGGCCGGCAATGCGAAGACGTGTGCGACGACCTTGAGTGTGCTGTCGGCGGCCAGGCGGGTGCCCGTGTACAGACCGAACCAGCGGCGCAGCGCGTCGAGCACGAGTGCCGCTACCATCACCGCGGACAGTCCGGCGAGAGTCGTCCCGAGCCAGTCGCGGTCGTGGCCGAGCAGCACGTTGTCGATCAGGACCTGCATGACGACCGCCGGCAGTACGGCGAAAACCTGCAGCCCGAAAAGCAGCAGCAGCATCAGCCCGAGGTATCGGCGCAGTCCGCGAAACGTGCCCAGGAACGCGATCAACGGGACGTGGTGCCGGTCCGCCACCGGCCTGAATCCCTGTTGCGGCGTGAACTCGACGGCAATGCCGGTGAACGCCCCGTCGAGCTCGTCGAAATCGACCTTGCGCCTGCCGCGGGCAGGATCGTGAATGATCGCGCCGCGACGGGAACAGCGCACGAGGACGACGAAGTGCTGCATGCGCCAGTGCAGTATTGCCGGGCACCGGAGCTGCCTTAGCTCGTTCAGACGCAGCCTGAGCGGGCGCGCGAGCAGGCCGAGTCCGTGTGCGACCTCGATCAGCCGGGTCAGCGTGACACCGCGGCCGGAAGCGCCGGCCGCACGGCGCAAGGTGTCGATGCCGACATCGTGACCGAACGCGGCGGCGATCATGGCGAGGCATGCGAGGCCGCATTCCGCGCGCTCCTGCTGCAGCAGCACCGGGACCCGCGCACGGCCGCGCCCGATTCGTCGCTCAGCCGCGTCGCCCACGATCCGCAAGACCGCGGAGCAACCAGCGGTACAGCGGCTGCCGGTACTGCACGATGTCCGCTTCGAACACTGTCCCCGGCGGCAGCGCCCGGTCCGTTCCCGGTACTTTCATGCCGTTGCTCGCGAGCGATGCACGCACTTCGAAGACCGGTCCGTCGAGTTCGAGCGGCGCGGGAATTTCGGCGGGTGTCAGCGCCGCCGCCGATACCGAGGTGACGCGCGCGGTCACGGTGCCGTATTGCTGCTGCGAATACGCGGCCAGGCGGATGTCGACGACCTGTCCTGGCGCGAGTCGCCGTGCCCTGGCGCTGGGAATGTACAGCCACGCCTCGAGCGGCTCGCCGTCACGTCGCAGCTTCAAAAGCGGCTGGCCGGGACGCACGACCGAGCCGGTGTGTACGAATACGCGCACGACGCGTGCGTCTGCCGGCGCGAAATGCGGCGTATCGAGCTTGCGTTCGAGCGTCTCGATTTCGCGCTCCAGGCGCAGCGTGTCGAGCCGGTGGCGGAGGTCGGCGCGCACCCCTTCGTGGTTCGACTGCGGCTGGAGGCGACGGGCCGTTTCGAGTTCACGCTCGGCGTCCGCAAGCTCGACGCGCCGCGCAGCGGCCGCGGTCCCGGCGCGGGCGCGCGTCAGCTGAGCGTTTTCGAGTTCCACCGGCGTGGCGTGACCCGCAGCCGCGAGCCGTTCGATCCGCGCGATGTTTTCGTCGAGCAGCGAAACTTCCTCCGCATGGCGCTGCACCCGATCCCGGACCAGCACCAGCCGGCGGGCGGCGAGGTCCGCGGCCCTCTCCGCCGACGCCGCCTGCATGAGCACCGCCGCGCGTTCGCGCTCGTGGTCGGCGGCGAGCAACGCGCGCTCGCGTTCGAGGCTGCCGATCGCACGCAGCACCGCGGCTTTCGCTTCACCGGACACGTCCGGCGGCCCGGTGCGCAGCAGCAGCGTGCCGCGATCGACCCGTTCGCTGTCGCGCGCCGACAGCGCCGTGACGAGGCCGGCTTCGCGGGCCGGCACGTCGATGAACCCGGAACCGGGCATCAACACGCCGACGGCCCGGACCGACTGCGGGACCTCGACGAGCGTCGCCGCCACGACGAGGCCGCCGAGCGACAGCACGACGAGCACGCCGGTCAATCCCGCGCCAGGCGGCGCGACCACGGCGACGCGACCGAACAACCTGTCCGCGCTCGCCCTGATGGCCGCACGCCGGTACAGCGGCAGCGCCGGCGGACCCTGCATCTCCCTGCGCGTCACTCGGGCATCCCGTCCCTGGATCAGGACAGCGATTGCAGCACCCGGCGCGATGCCCGGCCATGCGCCAATCGGCATGCATTGCCGAGTTTGTACACCAGGCATGGCCGATACAGCCGAAACCGTCGCCGCGGGCGGCGCCGATAAGTTACCCTCGGCCGCAGCCCGTTTCGTGAGCCTCGAAAATTCGACATGGCGACCAACCCGGTCAACGACACCGATTACATTGCGCTGATCGACGACGCCAACGTGTACGACGTCGCGATCGAGTCGCCGCTCGAATCCGCCGCCAACCTGTCGAAGCGGCTGGGCAATCGCATCCTGATGAAGCGCGAGGACCTGCAGCCGGTGTTCTCGTTCAAGCTGCGCGGCGCCTACAACAAGCTGTCCTCGCTGCCGCGCGAGGCCCTCGAGGCCGGCGTCATCTGCAGCTCGGCAGGCAATCACGCGCAGGGCGTGGCGCTCGCGGCGCGCAAAACGGGAACACGTGCGGTCATCGTCATGCCGGTGACGACGCCAAGCATCAAGGTGAACGCAGTACGGGAAATGGGCGGTGAGGTCGTGCTGCACGGCGACACCTACGACGACGCATACGGCAAGGCGACCGAAATCGCGGCTGCGGAACAGCTGACCTTTATCCATCCATTCGACGACCCTGCGGTCATCGCCGGGCAGGGCACGATCGGCAAGGAACTGGTCGCACAGATGGACAGCGACGTGGACGCCGTGTTCGTGCCGATCGGCGGCGGCGGCCTGATCGCCGGCATCGCCGCCTACGTGAAAGGCAAGCGGCCGGGCATCCGCATCGTCGGCGTGCAGCCGGAGGACTCCGCCGCGATGAAAGCGTCACTCGAGGCCGGACGGCCGCTGCAGATCGAGCATGTCGGCATCTTCGCCGACGGCGTCGCGGTGCGCCGTGTCGGTGAGGAAACGTTCAGGCTATGCCGCGAACTGGTGGACGAAATCGTCACCGTCGACACGGACCAGATCTGTGCCGCCATCCGCGACGTGTTCGAGGACACGCGCTCGATCGTCGAACCGGCTGGCGCCCTCGCAGTCGCCGGCGTCAAGGCCTGGGTCCAGCAGCACAAGCCGCGAGGCCGGAGCTACGTCGTCATCAACTGCGGCGCCAACGTCAATTTCGACCGCCTGCGGCACATCGCCGAACGCGCCGCGGTCGGCGACGAGCAGGAAATGCTGCTGGCCGTCGAAATCCCCGAGCAGCCGGGCAGCTTCAAGAAGTTTTGCGAGGCACTCGGCCGACGCAGCATCACCGAGTTCAACTATCGCTACAGCGATAACAGCAATGCGCATATCTTCGTCGGCGTGCAGCTCAGACACGGCGCCGCCGAGCATGCCGCGCTGATACGCAAACTCGAGAAACTCGGCTATCCGCTGGCGGACCTGAGCGAGGACGAGATGGCCAAGCTGCACATCCGGCACATGGTCGGCGGCAGCGCCGCCGGCCTCGAGAACGAGCGGCTGTTTCGATTCGAGTTCCCGGAACGCCCCGGTGCGCTGCTCGACTTTCTGGGCGCCATCGGCACCGACTGGAACATCAGCCTGTTCCATTATCGCAATCACGGCTCCGACTACGGCCGCGTGCTCGCCGGCATCCAGGTCCCCGACGGGGAAGCGGCGGAGCTCGAGGCGCACCTCGCCGAACTCGGTTATGCGCACTTCGAGGAAAGCGATAACCCGGCGTACCGAATGTTCCTCAAATGAGGTGGTGAGCTACTCCCGGTAGGAGCCGTCGTGACGGTCCAGCTTGCGCAGCAGGCCGGGCCAGGCCAGCTCGCCGCCCATGCCTTTCGTCACCTGCTCCACCTGGGCACGGATGCCCGCCACGATCTTCGCATCGACGTGCACCAGTTCGCCGCCGCCCGACTGTGCCGCAAGCTGGGTCTGGCAGGCCGTCTCCAGCGCATACATGAACAGGAACGCATCCGGAATCGTCCGGCCCACCGTCAGCAGGCCGTGGTTGCGCAGGATCAGGAAATTGCTGTCGCCCAGGTCCGCGACGAGCCGCGGCTTCTCGTCCTCGTTCAGCGCGATGCCCTCGTAGTCGTGATAGCCGAGCGACGCGTACGGTAACAGCGAAATCTGCGAAATCGGCAGCAGGCCGTCTTTCTGTGCAGACACTGCGACGCCGGCGCGGGTGTGCGTGTGCAGAACGCAGCCGGCATCCGGACGAGCCGCATGGATGGCGCTGTGGATGGTGAAGCCGGCCTTGTTGATGCCCGCGCCG
>CALKYK010000305.1 GCA_938003715.1 uncultured Gammaproteobacteria bacterium | reverse complement strand
GGCCACGGTGATGACGAAGAACCAGGTGATCGTCTCGTGATACTTGCCGGGAACGCCGAGCTTTTCCGTCAGACGCCTGAGCGCCTCGCAGTAGCGGCGGATCGTGGTGCCGACGTCGAAGCGTTCCAGGTAACACCAGGCGACATAGACGTGTGCGGCGTGGTCGAAGCGCTCCGGGTCGATGTCGCCGCGTTCGAACTGTTCGACGGGCGGCCGGTATTCGACCGCCGCTCTGCCGTTCACGAAGCGTCCTCCTCCAGGCGATGGCTGTCGGCGGCGGTCAGCGTGCAGCCGTAGACCTTTTTCAACTCGCGAACGGCCGCGAGCGTCGCCGACGAAAACGGCGCCTTGCCCTCGAAGGCATGCAGCACGATGCCCTCGATGAGATCACCCAGGCTCATGTCGAGGTATTCCGCGAGCCCCTTCAGGACCTTCAGCAGGCTCGACTCGATGCGCACCCCGGTCTGGGTACGCTTGACCACACGTTTTGGCATGTTTGTTACCTTGTTACCATAGTAACAAGTGTATTCGTCGCGCCACGGACCTGCAAGCCCCGCTGCGAGTACAATTGGCCCGGGGTGACCGGCAGTCGCGACCGGTACAGGAAGGCGAACGAAAACGATGCCGACGCATGCCGAATTGATGCGGGGATTCACGCTCGGTCCGTGGCGTGTTCTGCCCGAACGCGGCCTGCTGATCCGCGACGACGACGAGCGACACGTCGAACCGCTGGTCATGGATGTATTCGTCGTGCTGGCGAGCCATGGCGGCGACGTCGTGACCAAGGACCAGCTGATCCAGGAAGTCTGGCACGGCAGGCCGCAAACGGACGACGTCATCACCCGCTGCATTTCCGTCCTGCGCCGGGCGCTCGACGACGACGCCAAGTCGCCGCAGTACATCGAGACGCTGCAGAAACGCGGCTACCGCGTCATGCAGCCGGCAATGGTCGAAACGGCTGCCGAGAAGCCGCCGCCACCGAAGCCGCTCTCGACCCGGCCCGACTTCATGCTGGTCGGGGTCGCGTTCGTCGCGATCATCGTCATCGCACTGATCGCGATCTGGCTGCCGAAGCCGCTGCCGGGCGGCCTGCCCGAGGAAGAGGCGGTCGCGGTGTACAGCTTCGAATGCCTGCTGCCGCCGGGCGACGACCGGCTGTATCTCTGCTTCGGCTTTGAAGATGAAATCATCCGCCAGCTCAAGACGATCGAGAACCTGGTCGTCATCCGCATGCGCGATGCAACGGAGCGCCCGCCGGAAGACGTCGACGGCATTGTCACCGGCAGCGTGCAGATCATCGGCAACGATCTGCGCGTGCGCGCCCGCTTCGAGGAACCGCTGACGCAGGAAACCCGGGCGCAGATCGCGCTGACCGGGCAAAGCGACGACATATTCGATACGCAGAACGAGCTTGCAGCCGGCATCATCGCGCAAATGTACGGCGAGCGGATCGCGCTCGTTGCCAGTCCCGTGACGCCGACCAGTTATGCCGCTGAGGAGGCCTACATCCAGGGCCGCTTCCAGTTCGAGAAGCGAACGCGCGACGCAACGCTGAAGGCCATCGAGCATTTCGAAGAGGCCATACGACTGAAACCCGACTACGGCGCTGCGTGGCTGGGCCTGGCCTACACCTACATCATCTGGCCGGACTACGACATCGGCGTGGATCGCGACGCCGTCTACGGCATGGCGCTCGACGCCGCCCGCAAGGGCATCGAGGCGGATCCGTCGATACGTGAAGCCGCCGGTACCGTGATTGGCTTCGTCTATCACAAGCAGCAGCGCTGGTTCGAAGCGGTTGCGGCTTTCGAGACCGCGATCGACGCCGAATCGGTGCAGCCGATCGCGCACCACTGGTATTCGTACGGGCTGGCCAGCGTCGGCCGCCTCGAGGACGCGGTCGTGCAGGCGACCCGCGCGCTACGCCTCGACCCGCGGTCGCCCGACCTCGCCGTGATTGCGAGCCGGGTTGCGATCACGAACCTGTGGCTGAACGACATGGAGCGTGCAGGCTACTACTTCGACATGGTCAGCAACCTGGGCCAGGAAACGCCGATGCACCTGCTCGCTTACGCGCTCTACCTGCACCGCAGCGATCGGCACCAGGAAGCGAAACTGCTGGTGGCGCGCGCACTGCAGGGCGCCGGCCTGCCGGCGGAGTGGGTCGGCCCGGTACTCGACGGCACCGACGATCCCGCAAAACGCGAACAGGCGGTCGCGATGTTCGAGCAGGTCGCCGGTAGCGGACAGATGATGGACAATTTGAAGGTCGCGTTGTGGGTGATGCTCGGCGAAACGGACCGGGCCATGCAGGTTACCCGGCAGCTCGAACACGCCCCCGGTCTATTCGAACTCGAGCTGATCTACATCGACGAATTCAAACCGCTCCGGAAGCACCCGGAGTTCTCGACGTTCACCGCCGCAATCGGACTCGATCGGTACTGGCGAGACACCGGCTGCACGTGGATCGCCGACCGCATCAGCTGCCGGGAGCAGGGCGACTGAATTCGCGCTAGTCGTCCGTGACGCGGCCGCGCTGCTGCTTGAGTCGCGAGCGACGCGCCTTGTCATCCAGCCGCTTTTCCCTGGCCGCGCGCGGCGGCCGGGTTCGCTTGCGCGGCTTGCGGGTTTCGAGGGCCTTCCTGAGCAGCGCCTCGAGGCGGGCAAGCGCATCCGCGCGATTGCGGTCCTGGCTACGGCTACGCTGCGCCTTGATGACGACGACGCCGTCGGCCGAAATGCGCCGGTCCCGTAGCGCGAGCACACGCGCCCTGAATTCGTCCGGCAACGACGGCGAACCGCGCACGTCGAAGCGCAACGGCACGGCCGACGCGACCTTGTTGACGTGCTGGCCGCCCGGTCCCTGCGACCGCACTGCCGTTATGTCGATTTCCGCCTCCGGAATCGCGATATCGTCCGTAAGCTTGAGCATCGTCCCCCGATTATAGGCACGCTCGCCGCGACGGCACTCGTGCCGGCCGCTTCGGCTGTGTGACAATCGCGCATCGCACGCCAAAGCAGTCGCTGCCATGTTCCTGCGCAACATCCCGATCCTGACATTCTGTCAGCTGATATCCGCCACCGGCGCCTTCAGCATGGTGACGCTCGGCGCGATCATCGGGGCGCGCCTCGCGACGAACCCGGCGCTCGCAACGCTGCCGGTATCCATCATGGTCGTCTGCGTGGCGGCAACGACGATCCCGGCCACGATGCTGATGCGCCGCATCGGGCGGCGGCGCGGCTTTGCACTCGCGTCGCTGAGTTCGGTCGTGTCGCTGTCGATTGCGGGGTTGGCGCTACACCAGCAGAGTTTCTTACTGTTCGGTGTCGCCGCGGCGGTGTTCGGCATCAACATGGCATTCACGCAACAGTATCGCTACGCGGCCGTCGAAAGCGTCGAGCCGCCGTACGTGCCGCGCGCGGTCTCCTTCGTTCTGGTCGGTGCGCTAGGCGGTGCGTTCGCCGGCGAGCAGATCGTGCGACTCGGAGAATTCGCCATTCCGTCGACGCAGTATCTCGGCACGCTGGTGGCGCTGGCCGCGCTGTACGTGCTCCAGTCGCTGTTGTTCCTGACCCTCGCGCCGCTGCACGCGGACTCTCAGGCCGACACCGGGCCGCCGGCGCGCCCGCTGGCAGAAATCGCGGCGCAGCCGGTATTTATCGTCGCCGTAATGGGCGGCACCGTGGCCTACGGCGTCATGACCTTCATCATGACGGCGACGCCGCTCAGCATGCACGTGCACGACGGCTTCACGCTCGAGGAGACGTTGCCGGTCATTCGCAATCACGTGCTCGGCATGTATGCCCCGTCTCTCGTGTCGGGATTCCTGATCGAGCGCTTCGGCCTGGTGCGCATCATGTCGGCCGGTGCATTCGGTCTGATTGCAGCCTGCCTGATCGGCATGCACGGGCAGAGCTACATGCATTACTGGTACGCGCTGATCCTGCTCGGCGTCGGCTGGAACTTCCTGTACGTCGGCGGCACGACGATGCTGACGCTGGGCTACCGGATGTCGGAGCGGTTCCGGGCGCAGGCGGTCAACGAATTCTGCGTATTCGGCACGTCGGCGACCGGCTCGCTGCTCGCCGGCACGATCATTTACCTGTACGGCTGGTACACGCTGGTGGTCGCGCCGCTGCCGCTCCTGGCGCTGATTCTCGGCGGCCTCTGGTACGTGCGGCGCGATGCGCAGCTCGGCAAGCCGCAGGCTGCGAGTGGCGTCGCCGGCTAGTCCAGCGCTGCCAGCGCGACCAGCATGTCGTTTCGCGCCCGGTCGATCGCCTCGGAGATGCGTTGCGCAGCCTCGTCGTCACTGCCCAGCCCGTCGAAATCGCGGCTCCAGGTGTCGAACAGTGACGCCGAGGCGCTTCGCGCCGGCTCCGGCGTCAGCGTGCCGAGATCACGGATCGTCAGGGCGTACGCCCATCCCTGGCGCGGATTACCGCGTATCGGGTCGCGGCCGTAGTGGCTGTCGAAGACGACGCGGTCGAGTTCGCCGACCTTGAGCAGGAGCTGGATGCCGGCGGTCCGCACGTTGCGATTCGCCTCTGTCTGCTCATTGCGCCAGGTGTTGTAGCCGAGACTCGATACCGCGACCACGAGGCTGATCAGCGCAACCGTATTCTGGCGCAGCTGTTGTCGCAGGGTTTTTTCGCTCATCGTGCCGACATTCTGCGACCGCGGTGGCGGCTGCGGCAAGCGCAACGAAAAAAGCCGGGCACGAGGCCCGGCTTCGTCGCGTTCGAGTCAGCAAATCAGAAGTTGAAATTGAAGCCGATGCTGATGACCGGGTAGGCCTTCATGTCCTCGACCTCGTTTTCGAGTTCCTGACGCTCGGCTTCGAGGTCAATGAGGAAATTGGCGTCGCTCGCGAGCAGGCCGTCGGCGGTGAGGGTGACGTTGGGCTCGCCCTGCCAGAGCACGCCGAAGTCCAGCGACAGGCCGAGCCGGTTCGCGACGTTGAAGTCGAAGCCGGCGCCGATGTACGGCGATACGCTGTCGAAGCTGGTCACGCTGCGCAGCGTGCCGACGTCCGCCGGCGCATAGGCGGCCTGGTTGCCGCCGAGCTGGTAGGCCGTCATGTCCTGGCTTTCCATGACCACTTCGTTGTTGTTCGCGAACGCGCCGGCAGTGAACCGGAACGGGCTCAGCGGGAAACGGAAATTCGCGGTCGCGTAGTAGGTGTTCAGCGCCAGCGTAGCGTCGTAGTTGATCCCGGCCTGCGAGCCCGAATCGTCGTAATCGAAGAAGTTGCCGCCGGCGCGCACGTCGAGCCACGGTATCGGCCGCCAGCTTGCCTCGGCACCGAAGCCGAGCGTGCCGGCCTTGATGCCGACCCAGAAGTCGTCGTTCGCGGATGCCGGTCCGGTGCAGATCAGGGCCAGCGCCAGTGCGGCGAGACTGCTGCGGAAAAAAGTCATTGTCATGCTCCAGAAGCCCAGGCGAAAGTCGTCTATTCGTCAGCTGAGAGTAATGTGCCGGTCCGGTGCGGACTGTGCGGTGCATCACAGCCCCCCGAACGATTGGCCGGAAATCCGGGGTTTTCGGCCATTTCCGGGCAATACACCGTCATTTGCGGGGAAATCGGCCTGCCGGGTCGCTTATTGTCAGGTACCGCGAGAGCGCGGGGCGGTGCGGCAGGAGGCCTGTGCCGCAGACAACATCGATACGGAGGTTGATGTCATGCGAGAACTCAGCGTAACGGAACTGCAGTGCGTGGCCGGCGGACACGACGTTTGCACGCCGGAATCGGCAGCGAACGACTATGCCGGTATCCAGAATACGAAATCGGTCGGGGATGACCTGATTGACATCTACGAGGGGGCAGTTGCCGCGATGTCCCACATCATCGAGCGCGTGGCCCTGGCGCTATAGCCGGTCGACAATCAGGGCGCCGGGGCGGTACCGCCGTTCCGGCGCCTCGTCGCCAGCCCAAGGGCCGCTGCGACGGATACGAGTGCCGCCGCGGCAAACAGCGCTGCACGTACCGGCGCAGGGTCGCCCGGCGGCATCGACCACGGCAGGGCGAGGCACAACCTGTCGACAAACGCGGCGAGATTGAAGGTCGCGTGGGTAACCACCGGCCCCCACAACAGCTTCCAGTGGCGCGCCTGCAGCGCGACGACGACGCCGAACAAAAGAGCAACGGGAATCGTGCCCAGCCTGTGCAGCACGGCGAACAGGATGGAAGACACGATCACGGCGGTGGCGGGCCCGTACCGGGACAGCGACTCGAGAATGAAGCCGCGATTGATTGTTTCCTCGACGAAAGGCGTCAGCAGTACGAGCACGAGCAGGTACAGCCCGGAAGTCAATGCCGGCGGGCAGGCAATGACGATGAACACAACGCCGGCAAAGCCGTGCCGCTGCCAGCCGGCGGCAATTGCCGCATAGGTGATGAACCAGAAAACGAGTCGCAGCAGGATTCCCAGCACGATGGCGGCGACCAGTATGCGCCACCAGCCCGGCGGCGCGGAGAACCAGCGGCGCAGGTGCGGCAAACCGTCGTGCAGGACGGGACACATCAGTCCGCCGAGCACGACGAAGCCGACGATTGCACAGAGATAGTTGGCGTCCACCACCGGCATGCCCGCATCGACCCAGGTCCGTTCGAGAAAGCTGCGCACGAACAGCGCTGCAACCTGGAACAGCATCATGGCCGCGATGATCCGCACGGGCGAAGCGGGCGAGAATCGTTTTACGGTCGAGTCGACGTGCCAAGGCATCGACACAGCGTAGCCATGCACGCTGCAGCGCGCCGTGCCGAATCGGTACGATTCGCCGCGAAACGACGATGGTTCCCGGTTCAGGCAGGCTCGAAGTCGTCGCGAAAGCGCACCGCACAATCGGGACAGGCGAAGTCTTCCGGCAGGGACGCAAAACGCGTGCCTGCCGGGTAGCCTTCGAACTCGTCACCGGTTTCCTCGTCGTACGTGTAGCCGCACTCGGGGCAGCGGAACCGGGCCACGACGATCAGCCCTGGTCGCGGTCCGAGTTTGCCGGCACGGCGTAGCGGCGATTCAGCGCATCCCGCCGCTTCGGGTCGACGTTGACTTTCGAGAGGTCACCACGAACGTGCGGCAACGCGAGCAGGCGCCGATCCATGACGCGGAACCAAAGCCACGGCACGTAGGCGAGCAGGAAATCGGCGAAATAGCCGGCCGGCAGCGCCGGCAGGTCGTGGCAGAGCCCGTGCACCCGGCGCTCGAAGGCCT
>CALKYK010000304.1 GCA_938003715.1 uncultured Gammaproteobacteria bacterium | reverse complement strand
AAAAGGCCCGGCCGCTCGACGTCGTCAACCCCGCAACGGAAGAGGTTTGCGGCCGAATCAGCATGGGCGGCGTCGCCGACGTGGACAAGGCGGTGGCCGCGGCCAAGCGCGCCCTGCCCGCCTTCGCGGCGAGCAGCCGGGAGGAGCGCATCGCGCTCCTCGAGCGGATCGTCGAGGAATTCTCGAAACGCCACGACGACGTCGCGAAAGCGATCATGGAGGAGATGGGTGCGCCGTGGAAGCTGGCCAAATTTGCCCAGGCCGCGAGCGGCCCGCAGCATTTTCAGGCCGCAATAGAAGCGCTGAAGGATTTCGAGTTCGAGACGCAGCACGGCACGACGCAGATCGTCAAGGAGCCGATCGGCGTCTGCGCTCTGATCACGCCGTGGAACTGGCCGATGAACCAGGTTGCGGTCAAGGTGGCGCCGGCAATGGCTGCAGGCTGCACGATGGTGCTGAAGCCCAGCGAGCTGGCCCCGTTCGACGCGATGATACTGGCCGACGTGATGCACGACGCCGGCGTGCCGAAGGGCGTGTTCAACCTCGTGAACGGCGACGGGCCGACCGTTGGCGTCGCGCTGTCGAGCCACCCTGACGTTGCCATGGTGTCGTTCACTGGTTCCACGCGGGCCGGCGTCGCGGTTGCGCAGAATGCCGCGCCTACTGTGAAGCGGGTTGCGCAGGAGCTGGGCGGCAAGTCGGCAAACATCATTCTCGACGATGCGGATTTCGACAAAGCGGTGGCGCGCGGCGTCAGCGCCTGCTTCGACAATTCGGGACAGTCCTGCAATGCGCCGACGCGCATGCTGGTGCCGCAAGAACGCCTCGACGACGCGGTGGCGATCGCGAAGAAGCGGGCGGAATCCACTACCACCGGCGACCCGCAGGACGAGGGCACACGGATGGGTCCGGTCGTCTCGCAGGTGCAGTGGGACAAGATCCAGCGCCTGATCAAGGCGGGTATCGACGAAGGCGCGACGCTGGTGACCGGTGGTCCAGGCAAGCCGGACGGTCTCGACAAGGGCTTTTTCGTCAAGCCGACGATTTTCTCCGACGTCACGAACGAGATGACGATTGCGCGTGAGGAAATCTTCGGCCCGGTACTGTGCATCATCCCGTACCAGGACGAAGACGATGCGGTGCGGATCGCGAACGATACGCCGTACGGCCTGTCCGGCTACGTCTCGTCCGCGGATGCCGACCGGGCGAGGCGCGTCGCTTCGCGTCTGCAGACCGGCATGGTGCACATCAACTACGCGTCGCTCGATTCACTCGCCCCGTTCGGCGGCTACAAGCAGTCGGGCAACGGACGCGAATGGGGGCCGCACGGCATCGACGAGTTCCTCGAGGTGAAATCCGTATACGGGTTCCGCGAAGCCAGCTGACGCGCAAGCGCGCACCTTTTATGAACCCTCTCACCAGGACGCGGTCGCATGCCGTGACTGCGAGCGAATGACAGACGAAGTGATGAACCAGCGCAACATCGTGACGGTAGGAAAACTGAAAACGGCCATCGCCGTGCTCGCGTTCATGACCATGGCCGGCTGCGCCGAGACGACGCGCGAGGAAGCGACCGGAGAGGGACGCATACGCGGCGTGAACGGCATCGTCGACGCGCCTGAAGTGCAGTTCCTGATCGAGGAGATCATTCTCGACAACATCGGCTTCAAGATTGCATCGGGCTTCGAGACCTACGACGACCTGAGCTACAACTTCAACTTCGACCTGTTCGTGCCGGGCGAGCCGGATACGCGGCGCATTGCATCGCGATTCATCGATGTCGTCGCCGACACGGATTACACGCTGATCCTGACCGGAACGATGGCCAACCCCTCGATCATCGTGTGGGAGGACGAGCCGCGCGAATTCGACGGCTCGGAAACCGTATTCGAGAACACGTTTGCCCATCTCGCGCCGACGCTGGGACAGGTCGACGTCTATTTCGCCCCGTCCGGCACGCCGCCGGCACCGGGCGGCGCCGTGGCGACGTTGAGCCTTGGAGAACGGACCGACTTCATCGAGTATCCCCAGGCCGAGTACGAGCTGGTCGTAACCGCGCCATCCGACCCCGGCACGGTGATTTTCCAGTCGGGTCCGCTCAATTTTCCGACGGCGACGCGCCAGATCGTCGGCCTGTTCGATCCGGACCCGTCGATAACCGCGCCGCTGGGCGTGGCCGCGATCAGCCCGAGCGGCCTGACGTCGAATATCGCCGACGTGAACTTCCCGCCGCAGCTCCGGTTCGTGCACGCGTCGAATGCCAATGCGGCCGTCAACGTCGACGGCTATGTCGACATGGACTTCAACAACCCCGTTTTCAGCAACGTCGCCTACCGCGGCGTGAGCGCCTATTTCAACGTCGACGTCGGACAGCCGGTGGTGACCGCAACCCAGGCCGGCAACCCCGGCGGAACGATCGTCGAGAATCCCGTCGTCATCACGTCGAACTCGAAGCGCACGCTGCTGCTCGGTGGTGACCAGGGCTCGGAATTCTTCCGCTCCCTGCCCGACGATGCGCGCCCGCTCGCGTCGTTCCCGGTCGTGCGCTTCGTCAACATGGCTGTCAACAGCGCATTGTTCAACATTTACATCCAGGAACCCGGCTTCGAAATCACAGAGGAAACAGTACCGTCGTTTATCGGTCTGTCGCCGCAGTTCGATACCGGGTTTTTCGGGCCACCCGAAGGCACGTTCGAGATCACGATCACGGCTATCGACGACATCGTCCCCCTGGCGCCGGTGTTCACGATCGATTTCGCCAACCGCGACGTCGTCGACATCGTAATCCTGGATACCGACGACCCGAACGTGTTCGAGATCTTCGAGTTCGACCGCTTCTGATCGTCAGCCGGCGATCGCCTTGTCGACGTAGGCCGCCTTGTCGTTCGCGGCTTCTTCCTTGCTGATGCGCTTCGAGTTGTACATCGCCTGGTCGGCGACGCTGACCAGCTGCCAGAGATCGGTGCCGTGCTCCGGCATCAGCGCGATGCCGACGCTTGCGGCGCATTCGATTTCCTGGCCCTGGATGATATAGGCCTCGAACGCGGTCTCGATGAGCCGGTGTGCGACGTGCTTGGCGTCGTCCACCGTCACGTCCGGCAGCACGATCGCGAACTCGTCGCCGCCGAGCCGGGCCAGGATGTCCTCCGGGCGCAGGCAGAATTCCAGGCGGTGGCCGAACGCCTTGAGCAGCGCATCGCCGGCCTGGTGGCCGAAACGGTCGTTAATCGACTTGAAGTGATTCAGGTCGAGATACAGCACGGCTCCGCGCTCACTGTTGCGAATGCATTCCCCGGCCTCTTTTTCGAAACCGCGGCGGTTCAGCACCCCGGTCAGCGGATCCCGCAGCGCGTCCGCCAGGATGCGGTTCTCGTTGTGCTTGCGCTGCGTGATGTCGATCAGGGTCACCGAAAAATCGTTGCCGACGGGTTCGCCGACCACGCGCAGCCAGACGGATCCTTCGCCGGTATCGACTTCGGCCTCATAACTGACGCTCGACAGCGGACCACTCTCGTCACTGAACTGGTCGATGAGCCGCCCCGGATTGAGAAGCGTCAGTTTCTCCAGCGGCATGCCGACGAGCGTGCCGTTGCCACTTTGCAGGAACCGCTCGGCCGAGCGATTGGCGAAGATGCAGCGAAAGCGATGGGTGCTGTCGCGCGAATCGCGGGCGAAGCGCAGGATGCCGTTCGACGAGTGCTCGACCAGCGAGCGGATCAGGTGCTCGCTGTCCGCCAGTGCGCGAAGCGCCTGCTTGCGCTCCGTGACGTCGCGGCATACGACGACCGTGCCCTGGTTACGCCCGTTCGGCCCGGTCAGCGGCGCGCTGTTCAATTCGAAATAGCGATCCGTGTGCATGCGCACGGTCTGGGTCAGGCTGCGATCCTTGCCGTGGTTCAGGATGGCCTGCGCTTCGGGCACGTCGTCCCAAAGCTGGCGGCCGATCAGTGCGGCCTCGCGCGAATTCAGGAGTTCCTGCGCGGGCTGATTGGCGCTGATGATCTTCTGCGAACGATCGAGCACGATGATCGGGTCGCGCACGTGATCGAACATCGTCTGGTAGTCGAGCGGACTGAATTCGTAGACGCGCATCGCCAGGCTCGCCCACCAGTACACCGGCAGCATTATTACAAGCGTCGTCGACGTGAACGGGAAGTCCGCCGGCCCGATGTGGAACATGTTGTTCGCCAGGCTGACGCCGAACGGCAGCACGGCGCTTGCGAGCAGCAGGATGACCTTCTTGCGGTGCGCGCGAGCAATTGTCGGCAGGCGACCGGCCATCGCCACGATCGAGTAGCCGAACAGCGTGTAGGCAAACGGCGCGTGCACGCGGTTGAACCAGGCATGCTCGTTGGCATCGGTGAAGCGCACGACGCCGTCGACCTCGACCATCGACCAGACCAGGTGGTGCAGTTCGTTCGTAACAGCAAGCGCCACCGTGATAGCCGGAATCACCGACAGCATCGCAATGACGAACCCGTGCGGCTTGCCGACCGTGAATTCGCGATAGATCTTGTACATCACGACCGGCAGGAAGCCGGCCGCGAAAAACGTCAGCGTCCGGCCGATGCCAAAGATATGCGCGTCGGCCGTCTGGTAGGAAAACGCGCTGCCGGCCACCAGCATCCCGATCAGGAACAGGAAGTAGCTGATCGCGCTGTTCGAATTCTCGTCCGATGCCCGGGACACCCGGACCGCCAGCCACAGGTAAACCACCGCCGCAAAGGCGAAAACCGTCGGCAGCACGGCGTTGACGATCTCGATCACCGGGTCCGGTCCTCAGGCGAGTGGATGCTGCTGGCGCACATCCCGGTACCCTACATAAGGCCTTGAATCGGCGCTGCGTCGTGTGTCGCATTCTCGCGACGAGACGCCCGTCACAGTTCTCAATTGCCGATCCCATGCCGGGCCCGTCTCCTGCGGCTTCCCGGCCCCTGACGTCCATGACCCGGTCGACCCTGGCGCCAGCGGTAATGTGCGGTGGACGCCGGGGGTTGTCTTTCGAGCGAGTTGGAAGCTTTTCGAGAGAGAAAGACAACCCCCGGCGGTCGCCGCCCCCACGAGATGCGACGGGCCACCCGAGAGCCCGGCCACTGTTGCGAGTGTACTGTTTACAGCCCTTCGGCGGTGTCGCTGATCAGCGTGTCGACGACGGCCTTCAGCGCGTCCTCGTCGCTCGAGCCCGCGGCCTGGGCCAGCTCGTAACTCTTCAGCTGCCGGTGCGCGCTGGTGCCCCGGGACAGGATCTTGCGCACGTTGCCGAGCTCGACCTCGCAGCCAAGCGACTCGGCGTCCTCGGAGACCAGGGTCAGGATCTCGCCCAGAAGCTGGTCGAAGACGACGATCCTGCCTTTGCCGAAATCGATCAGGCCCTCGTCGAAGCTGTAGCGCATCGCCCGCCAGCGATTCTCCTTGACGAGCATCGGCGTGTAGGTGCGCCAGCGCTGGTTCTCGAGGCGCAGGCGGTACAGCATGCGCATCAGCGACACGAGCAACGCGGCGAGCGAGATTGCATCGTCCATGCGCGTGCAGACGTCCATGATGCGCGTTTCGAGGGTCGGAAATTTCGCGCTGGGGCGCAGGTCCCACCAGATTTTCGTGGAATCCTGGATGATGCCGGCGTTGACGAGGATGTCGATGTGGCGCTGGTACTCGGCAAAACTCTGGAACCGCTCAGGCAGGCCGGTGCGCGGCAGCGCATCGAAAATCGTGAGCCGGTAGCTCTTCAGCCCGGTGTCGCGCCCTTCCCAGAACGGCGACGAACACGACAGCGCCAGGAGGTGCGGCAGGAAATACGACATCTGATTCATCAGGTCGATGCGCAGCGCATCGTCGTTGATGCCGACGTGCACGTGCATGCCGCAGATGACCAGCCGCCGTGCAGCGCCCGCCATTTCCGCCGCGAGCGAATCGTAGCGCTCCTTGCGCGTGTGTTTTTGTTCCGACCAGCGGCTGAAAGGGTGCGTCGATGCCGCAATCGGCGCGAGGCCGTGGCGCGCGGTGACGTCGATGATGCTCCGGCGCAGCCGGGCGAGATCCTCGCGCGCCTCCTGCACGTTCCGGCAAACCTTCGTGCCCACTTCGATCTGCGAGCGCAGCAGCTCGGTCGTCACCTGCTCGCCAAGGACGTCCTCGCATTCGCTGATCAGGGATTCGGGCGGGTCGACGACCAGCGCGCGTGTTTCCCTGTCGACGAGCAGGTATTCCTCCTCGACGCCGATCGTGAACTCCGGTTCCTGTCTTTTCACGATGCTTTCCTTCCCGTCGGCCTGCGCCTGTGCTCAGGCCGTTTTGCCCCCTTGCTTGCCGCGCAACTTCGTGGGTTCGATGCGCGCGGGCAGCGACTTCATGAACCGGTGCATGACCGCCGCGACTTTCTGCACGCCGTCGGCGTGGTGAATCAGGTCCTGCCGCACCTCGATACCAACGTGCGGAATGTCGCGCGCCTCCGCGTGGTGATCGATCGTGAAGTCCTGCGGCGCCTTGCCGGAGTACGGCTCGTTGTCGCCGACGAGGTAGCCGGCTTTCGACAGCTCGTGCATGAACACCTCGGCCGTGATGCGATCGGCATCCCAGAGGACGCCCATCTCCCAGGTTCGGGATACGCCGTTCAGCACCGGCGTGAAGCTGTGCAGCGAGATCAGGATCGGCGCCGTGCCGGCGGCACCGAGACGATCGATCTCGGCGTCGATGGCGTTGTGATACGGCCAGTAGATCGCGTCCGCGCGCGCCTCCTTATCCTCCGGAAGGAGATTGCGATTGCCCGGGATCACGATGCCGTCGCCGAATTCGAGAAACGCACCCGGATCCATGAGCTGCCGGTTGCAGTCCACGACGAGTCGCGAGTAGCCGCAAAGCACCGCGGTCACGCCGAGGCTTTTCGCCAGCGATTCGGTCAGCGCTCTCGCGCCGATGTCGATCGCGAGATGGCAGCGGCGCGCCGGCGGGTCGAGCCCCATCGTGCCAAGCGCGCGCGGAAAGCGGCGGCTGGCATGATCGCAGACGAGCAGCACACGCGAGCCTGAGTCGCCGTTCAGGACCGTGAACGGTGGCGGTTCGTCAGGGGCGAGCAGCGATTCGGCTTTGGTGTCGGGCGCGTTGCCTACTTACGGCATTTCTTGTCTTTGTGTCGGTCGTCGCCTCAGTGTACCGCATTGGGGCCGCGGCGGTAGCTGCCGTAAAGGGATTCCGGCCAGCAGGGTGGACCGGCC
>CALKYK010000303.1 GCA_938003715.1 uncultured Gammaproteobacteria bacterium | reverse complement strand
AGTGATCGTCACCATGCGCAATCCGCGCGGGTGCGCCTATCTCATACTCGGTCAGGTCGCTCGGAATCGTGCTGGCTTCGACCCACAACGTTGATTCATCGCTGATCCTGAAAAGCACGCGGCCGGGTTCAATGAGTTCACCCACGATGAAGTTGTCGCTGAGGACCGTGCCTTGCTGCGGCGCGAGGACGTCGAATTCTCCGGTAGCCAGCGACGCGTTCCCAGACGCAAGCAACCGGTTCGCCTCGTTCCTGGTCATACCGTAGGCCAGCACCTTGGCCAGTGACTGTCGACGCGCGATGTCTGCTTCCGTGTAGCGGCGCTCGGAGACCGCCTGCTTGCCGAGGGCGCTCACTCGCTGCCATTCGGATTCGGCGAGAATCAAGGCGCCTTGCGCTTCGGCCATCTCCACGCTTGAGAGCGTGGCCAGCCGCTGACCTTCCTCGACAACATCACCTAGCCTGGAGTGTCTCGCCACGACCTGCGCCGTGATCCGAGTCGTGACATTAGCTGACTGATAGGCATTGACGACAACCTCGGCGGGCAGTCGGACCTGTTCGGAGAGCGTCTGAAAAGCGACCCTCCCGGTGATGATTCCGACGGCTGCTCTCTCGTCAGGCGTCATTTCGACGAACTCGATCTCTTCTTCCTCGTGATCGTGTTCGTCCTGGGCATACAGCGGCAATGCGAGGCCAAGCAGGACAACTGCCGTTACGAAATTGAATTTGTTCATAGCGATATTCCTAATTCTTTGCATCGGTCGGAGACGGATCAGTAGGCGGTGCTGGTACCAAGCCAGCTTTCGATCTGTCCCGACGCTGTAAGCCACTCGAACCATGCTCGCCACAGTGCAGCGCGCAGCTCCAGTGCGCTTTCACGCGTGTCGAGGGTCTGTTGGAGTTGCACCAGGAACTCTGTCGTACTGAGTTCGCCGGCCTCCCACAGACGCCACAGAAGGTCCGTTTGCCGCTGCAGGCTGACGCCGCCGATTCGTTGCCAATCCTCCCACGCGGTTCGCGAGAGTTGATAACGCTCCCGAGCACCCTGAAACCGGGCGTAGGCTTGCCGGGAGATGTCCGCTGCCTCTTGTTGCGCTTGTCGGCGCTCGGCACTCGCCGCAGTTACTTCGTAACTAAAGCTATTTCGCACGTGCAGCGGAATCGTCAGGTTCAGCCCGACCAACGTGTCGTCGCCTTCGGTGCCACCACGCAGCGTCAGCGTCGGATCGGGACGACGTTCTCGCTCCCGCAGGTTCACGCGAGCCGCGGCCGCTGAAGCACGTAACTGTGCGGCTCGTACATGCGGTAATGACATGACGAGGTCGCTGGCCTCGGACGGCGCGACGGTCAAGGGCGGTAGTTCGGTTTGAATTGCAGGCCACTCGGTGGGCGGCGATCCGACGGCGAGACTGCTGACGGCCTGCTTTGTCTCGGCGACATTCGCCGACGCGGTCGCCTGCTTGATGCGCGCGTCGGTAAACGCCAACACCGCCAGATCAAATTCAATCTGGCTGATGTCGCCGGCGTCGAATCGCTGCTCGGCGAGCTCGGCGAAATCCTGCATGGTCCCGGACCGGACCGCTGCCAATGCACTTCGATCGGATTCCGTCTGGTACGACGCCAGGGCCGACAACAAATCGGCGGTCACCCGCCACCGAACGGCCAGGTAATCCGCCTCGACCGAGCGTCTTTCGGATTCTGCGACCGCAGTGCGGGCTCGGCGCTTGCCGCCCCAGTCAAGCGTCTGGCTAATGCCCAGTGCTCTGGTCTCGGCCTCGGCATCCTCCGCCTCTATCTCCAATTCGGGGTTGTACAGCGGACGCCCGGCCGCGCCCTCGAGGGCCACGCTCGCATCGAGCGCCGCACGGGCCGCGTTGACCTGCGGGTTGGCATCGACAACAGCTTTGACAAACGCCGATAGTTCGGCTTGCCTGTCAGGCTGTGTCGATTCTGGTTCGACTCCGTCCCGCTCTACCTGCGCACGGGCGGGCGAAGTCATTGTAAGGATCGCCAGAAATACGGCGATCCGTCTCGCTTTCGTAGACATCTATCCAGTCCTTTGACGTTGAGTACGACACCAGGCGCTCAGGCGACCGGTGAGCGAACGAAACTTCAGGGACTAGATATTGGGTGGAGGTGTAGGAGGTGCGGTACTGCGGGTTAAGGCCCGAATAGACGGCGTGAGCACCGAACTGCTGATCATGGGCAGTTCAGGAATTGATGTCTGCGACGTCAGTGCGACGACATGAACGTGGCAAAAATGTTCGCAAGCCTCGCCGTTGTGTTCGTCAGCATCGCCGTCGTGAAACCACTGGTCGCCATCGTCGGCATGAGCGTGATGTGTCTGGTGAAAGGTCTCCTCATCAACTGGCTCCGCCATGCCCTCCATGGTCACGAAGAGCATAGCGACAATCACCGACTTGAGAATGACGTCACGCATTCAAATAGCCTACAAAAGTCTGGGCCCTATGTACAAAAGCAGTTCACACATCCTGTTCCCGGCTCCCGAAAACAAGGTCAAAACGTAGCTGGGTGGTGGAGTTTCGAGCTATTGCCGGACTTTTGCCGGAATCGGTCCGGCACAGTTGTGATTCGATTCGACGAATTGTCCGCGGGCGCCTCCAGTCATTTACTAACAAACAACTAGTTACGCGCCTTAAAACGAAGAAAATGGCGCACCCGACAGGATTCGAACCTGTGACCCCTGCCTTCGGAGGGCAGTACTCTATCCAGCTGAGCTACGGGCGCGGGGTAGCGAAGGATACTCCATAATCCCGCCGATTTGACCAGTCGCAATACAAGTCATCGGCCTGGCCCTTTGAAAATGCGGAAAAGTACGGCTCGGCACGCGCCTTTGCGACCCAGTCCCGGGTGCGGGCGAGAATCGCATCAACGATGTGACGCTGGCCCGATGCTACGTTGAACCCATCAGGCAGAGGGGCTCGTCGATGGGTTTGTTAACAAAAATCAAGGGTAAATCAGGGCTGCGGGAAAACCCATCGGGCGGGACTGCGACTTCGGCACGCTTTCGCGGCGTGCAGGTCATCACCAATCCAGCCGGCTGCTGCCGGGCCGCCGAAGCCATCGGGGGCCAGAGATTTCTTGCACACCAGGTGCCTCGGCTGCCGCTCGAGGACTGCGACTCTGCCGACTGCTACTGCACCTATCAGCTTTTCGACGACCGCCGGACAGACTCAAGGCGCGCATCAGATACGGGCTTCGACCTCGCAAGCGAACTGCACCCCGGCGAAAACAGGCGCGTCGATTCGAGTGGCCGCCGGCAGGACGATTATTGAGCCGACTCGTCGCTTTGCATTCTTTTCGCTGACTGGCATCGCGAGCACCAGAACGTGCCGCGATGATGCCGGCCCAGTCGCGCGCTCCTGATCGGCGTATCGCACTCCAGGCACGGCTGGCCCGTGCGGCCGTAAACCCAGAGACGGGCACTGTCGTCCTCGAAACGCGTGACGCGCCTCCCACCGCCGAGATTCTGCTGCAGCAGGTCCGCGGCCGTGCGAAAACAACTGGCCAGCACGTCGTCCGACAAATCGGCAAGGCGCGTGTCAGGCAGCAGCCTTTCGATGAACAGCACCTCGGACTTGTACACGTTGCCTATGCCTGAAGCGACGCGCTGGTCCAGCAACACGTCGGCAACAAGCGCATCGGTTTCGAGAAACTCGCGCGCCCGGCGCACGAGTTCGGCGGGTTCGGCGTCGTCGGCGATCAGGTCCGGTCCCAGCCGTCCGCGCACGATGCGCGACCTGACGCTCGGCGTGCGCACCAGCTCGATCTCTTTCGCATTGAAGCAGACGTACACGTCGTTTTCCGTACTCAGCACCATCGACGCCTGCCGGCGCGGCTTGCGCCACGGCTCCTCGTGCGCGTAGCGGTGCCACGAGCCGTACATCCCCAGGTGACTGCGCAATGACGTCTCGTTGTCGAGCTCGATAAACAGGTGCTTGCCGCGTGCGGTCACGCCGGTCACGGTGCGGCCCTCGCTCTTCCGCCGCGACACTTCGTCGGCCATCTGCAGCGCCGTGATTTTCTGCGAGGCGAGCCGCGGCGCGAGGAAGTTCGCAATCTTGTGAATCGTGTCGCCTTCAGGCACGGCGTTCCGCTCCCGCGCTGCCCGGCGGCCGCGTGTCTATCAGTCCGCGGTAGTCCGTCGCGTAGCCGGCGTTGCGAAACTGCTCGAGATAGCCGGAGTCCGTCACCTCGACGCCGTCGATCTTGCGAATCACGAGCATGCCGCGCGACAGCCCTTTCGGCAGGTGGCGCAGCATTTCGATCGCAGATTCGAGCGCGCCGGCTTCGTCACGAATCGTCTCCGGGAACGTGATCAGGTTGCTGCCGCGGCTGCCGACGTACAAAACGGGGCGACCGCGCGCCAGCATCAGCCACGCGCCGGCCACACGCCGTGGCCTTGCCCTGTCCGGATCTGCCACCGCCGGCCACGACACCAGAGCGCCGTACGGGTTTGCGGGATCCATCGCGTCGAGCACGGTGATGTCCTCGATGGTCACCGCGCGGTCGCGCTCCTCCACGTCCTCGCGGCTGCCGCGCAGCCGGTCGACCGCGCCCGCGTAGGCGAACTGCGCACCTTCGAGGCCGTCGACGAAGTGCCCGCGGCGCACCCGACCCTGCTCTTCCATTTCGCGCAACACCTTATATAAGGAAGCAAATCCGCCGGGGATCTCCTCCGCCAATGCGGCACGTCGGCTGACGACCCCGTACCGATCCAGCAGCAGCTGCGCCCTTGCGATCGCCTGCTTGGTCGGGTTCGGCGTCGCGGGCACCAGGCTTGACACGAGCGACCAGCGTCCGCCGGCCAGGGTTTCGCCCGCACGACGCGAGCCGCGGCCGCGCCTCGGCTTCGCGTGCGCGAGACCGCGCAGCGGCGCGAACGTGTCGTTCGTCACCTGCCCTGCCCACACCAGGTCCCACAGCGCGGCGCGCAGGTCGCGTTGCGACGTGCCGGGAATTTTTGCGAGAACGTAGTCCTCGATGCCGAGCATGAAAGACGCGCCGTTGTCCTTCAGGCATTCGAGTATCGCGGCGTGCAGCTCGCTCGGCGCTCTATACTCGCGATCGACGTCGAGCAGATCTCGCACCTGCTCGCGAAGATACAGCGCGATGCGTCCGTCGCGCGCACCGGCCGCGCCGCGCCCGACCCAGACGACGGCGCCGGAAGCCGCGAGCATGTCGAGCTGTTCCAGGCGAAAGCCTGCGACCCGCCGCGGCAGCACGGTTGTCGACAACAGCGACCACGGCAGCGGCAGGTCCTGCAGCTGACTAATTACCTCGCGCAGGCGCTCCGGCCCGGCGCGATTGTCGTTCAACCCATGCCACTGCGGCAGGAAGTGCGCGAGCGTCGGCGTGTCGACCGCGGTGACTTCGTCGCGCAGCTTCGCGAGGTTGCGCCGCTTCAGTCGACGCAGCACCTCGGCGTCGCACCATTCGAGTTCGGCGCCGCCGGGGCGGATCTCGCCGCGCACCAGCACGCCGTCGCGTTCGAGCGCTTCGAGCAACGGTTCGAGCTGCGCGGGGCGTAACCCGTAGCGCATTGCGGGCTGTTTCGTAATGAACGGCCCGTGATGCCGGGCGTAGCGCCGGACGAGCGTATCGAGCGGGTGCGTCACCGGCAGCAGGAAGGAATCGGGCAGCCCGGACGGCGTCGCGACGCCGAGCGCATCGCGGAAGAGACCTGCGTCCTCGGCGCTGATCCAGCGCTCGTCGCCCGCAATCGTCACGCGCACAGCGCGGCGCTGTTGCTCGAGGTCGGCGAGCCACACTGTCGCATCGCCGTCACTTCGCGCGGCGACCTCGTGCCCGGCGAGGTCGCCCAGGCGACGCAGCAGGTCGTGCACTTCGTCCGCATCTCGGGCGTGGTAGTTGTCAGCAAGATACTGAAGCTCCGCCTCCAGCTCTGCGAGCACGTCGGCGTCGATCAGCTCGCGCAGCTCGGCCTGGCCCAGGAGTTCCGCAAGCAGGTTCCTGTCGAGCGTCAGCGCCTGTGCCTTGCGCTCGGCGAGCGGCGCATCCTGTTCGTAGAGATACGCGGCGACGTAGGCGAACACGAGCGAGCGCGAGAACGGCGACGCCGAACGCGTCTCGACGTCGTCGACGACGATGTTCCGCGCGCGGATGTCGCCGAGCAGGGATTTCAGACCGGGCAGATCGAACACGTCCGCCATCGCCTGGCGGTAGGTTTCGATGACGATCGGGAAATTCGGGTAGCGCTGCACGGTCGCGAGCAGGTTCTGCGCCTTCAGGCGCTGCGCCCACAGCGGCGAGCGCTGTCCCGGCCGGCGGCGGCGCAGGATCAGAGAGCGCACCGCGTTCTCGCGGAACAGTCCGGCGAACAGCGCGGTCGCGCCGAGCTGCTCGGTGAGCAGATCCTCGACCTCGTCAGGGTCGGGCAGCAGCGCGTCGAGCGGCGGCAGCTCCTCGACGTCGGCAAAGCGCAGCACGATGCCGTCGTCGATGTACATCACCAGGATCTCGTAGCCGCTCTGGTCGCTCAGTGCGCGCTGCAGCGCCATTGCCCACGGCGCATGGATGCGTGCACCGAAGGGCGTGAGGATGCAGACGCGCCAGTCGCCGAGCTCGTCGCGAAAACGCTCGACGGTGATCGCCCGATCGGTCGGCAGCGTGCCCGCTTCGTGTTTCTGCTCCGCAATGTATGCGGCCAGGTTCTGCGCGGCGAACGCATCGAGCGGCGTGTTCTCCTCGAGCCACGCGCGCGCTTTCTCCTCGCTCAACCTGCCGAGACGGCGCAGGAACGCGCCGAGCGCGCGGCCGAGTTCGATCGGCCGGCCGACGCCGTCGCCGCGCCAGAACGGCAGCCGCCCCGCCTCGCCGGGCGCCGGCGAAACGATGACGCGGTCGCGGCCGATCGCCTCGACGCGCCATGTGCTGGCGCCGAGCGTGATGTTGTCGCCGACGCGGCTCTCGAACACCATTTCCTCGTCCAGCTCGCCGACGCGCGGGCCGTCCTCGCCGAGATGCACGGCGAACGCGCCGCGATCGGGAATCGTGCCAGCGTTCATGCGCGTGACGAGCGCGGTGCCGCGCCGCGGCGACAGCAGGTCCTGGCTGCGGTCCCAGGATAGCAGCGGTTTCAGGTCGGCGAAGTCCGACGATGGATAACGCCCGGACAGCATGTCGAGCACCGCTTCCAGCGCCTCGCGCGACAGCTCGCGGTACGGGAACGCGCGCTTCACGATGCGCTCGATGTCGTCGACCGCCATCGGCTGCTGGCAGCACATCGCCGTGACCTGCTGCGCCAGCACGTCGAGCACGTTTCTCGGGATGGCTATCGCGTCGAGTTCGGCATCGAGCATGCGCTCGGCGACGACCGCGCTCTCAAGCAGGTCGCCGCGGAACTTCGGGTAGATCCTGCCGACGCTGGTCTCGCCGACGCCGTGCCCGGCGCGCCCCACCCGCTGCAGCCCGCGCGCAACAGACCCCGGCGACTCGACGAGCAGCACGAGATCGACGGCGCCCATGTCGACGCCGAGCTCCAGCGAACTCGTCGCGACGATGCCGCGTATCGAACCGGTTTTCAGGCCCTCCTCGATCTCGGCGCGCTTTTCGTGCGAGATGCTGCCGTGGTGCGCTCGCACCAGTTCCTCGTCGGCGAGTTCGTTCAGCTTGTGCGCGAGACGTTCGCAGAGCCCACGGCTGTTGACGAAGATGATCGTCGAACGGTTCGCGCGGATCGCTTCGAGCAGCTCGGGATAGATCGACGGCCAGATTCCGCGTTCGCGCTCCGGCGTGCCGATCTCGCGCGAGTACAGCTCGCCCAGTATCGAGCCGCCGCGCTCGGGCTCGCGCTGCGGCAGCGGCGGGTTCTGCATGTCCGGAACAGGAACCGTTACGCTCAGGTCGATCGCAGGCTTCGCGGAACAGTCGACGATCTCGACGTCGCGGTCACCGCCGAGGAACTTCGCGACCGCATCCAGCGGCCGCACGGTTGCGGACAGGCCGATGCGCTGCGGTTCCCTGCCGGTCAGCTCGGCGAGCCGCTCCAGCGACAGCGCCAGGTGCGTGCCGCGCTTGGTCGGTGCCAGCGCGTGGATCTCGTCAATGATCACGGTCTCGACGGTTGCAAGCGTTTCGGCCGCCTTCGAGCCGAGTACGAGGTACAGCGACTCCGGCGTCGTGACGAATATTTCCGCCGGCTTCTTTGCCTGCTGCTGGCGCTCGCGCTGCGGCGTATCGCCGGTGCGCACCGCGACGCCGGCCTGGCGAAACGGCAGGTCGAGCCGCTCGGCCGTGCGCGTGATGCCGACCAGCGGCGCGCGCAGGTTGCGTTCGATGTCGTACACCAGCGCCTTCAGCGGCGACACGTACAGCACGCGCACACCGGGCGACGCGTCTTCGGGCAGCGCACCGAGGCGGTCGATGCCGGCGAGAAATGCGGCAAGCGTCTTGCCGCTGCCGGTCGGCGCCACGAGCAAAGCGTGTTTACCCTCGCCAATCGTTTTCCAACCGCGCGACTGCACCTCGGTCGGTGCCGCGAAGTTGTCGTCGAACCAGCGCTGAGTCGCGTCGTGGAACAAGGAATCGGTCCGTCAGTGAGTAATGCCGGATTGCGCGGCAAAGATGTCGCGCACGGTATCGATCGTATCAGCCTCGGCCGCCGATTTGTCGCGGCGGAAGCGCTTCACGCGCGCGAAGCGCAGCGCCATGCCGGCGGGATACTGCGGGCTCGACTGGATCTCGTTCACGGCGATCTCGACGACGAGCTCCGGCCGCACGTGCACGACGTAATCCTCGCGGCCGATCTCGCGCTCGAGCAGCGCCTTCGTCTGCCAATCGAGCATCTTGTCGGTGAGCCCCTTGAACGTCTTGCCGAGCATCACGAACGATTCGCTTGCCGGATCGCGCGCGCCGAGATGCAGGTTCGACAGCCAGCCCTTGCGCCGACCGCTGCCCCACTCCGCGGCGAGGATGACCAGGTCGAGCGAGTGGGCCTGCTTGATCTTCAGCCACTCCGCGCCGCGATTGCCGGCCGCGTAAACGCTCGACAGCGACTTCGCCATCACGCCCTCGTGGCCGGCATCGAACGCCGACTTGAGAAACCGGCTCGCTTCTCCTGCGTCCGCGGTGAGCAGGCGCGGGATGCGCACGCTGTTCGTCGCCGCGTCTTCAAGCGCCGCCGCCCGCTCGCGCATCGGCCGGTCGATTAGGTCCTCGCCGTCGCGATGCAGGATATCGAACAGGAACACGTCGAGCGGCAGCGAAGCGCGCATCTCGTCGACGTTGCTCTTGCGGCCGAAGCGCCGCATCGTGACCTGGAACGGGTGCGGGCGACCGTTCTCGCGCAGCGCGATCACCTCGCCGTCGGCGATGAACTGTTGCGCCGGCTGCACGAGCATCGCTTCGACGACGTCAGGCAGGCTCTCGCTGACCTCGTTCAGCTGCCGCGAGAATATCTTCACGTCGTTGCCGACGCGGTGGATCTGCACGCGCGCACCGTCGAGCTTGTAGTCGAGCGCCGCCTCGCCAAGCGATGCCATCGCTTCGCCGATGTCGTCTGCCGGCTGCGCCAGCATCGGGCGCACCGGTGACATCGGTTCGAGCCGAAACTTCGACAACGCGGCCTTGCCGTCCACGAGCGCCGCGATCGCAACCGCCGCGGGATCCGATGCCAGCATGACCGCGCGACGGATCTCGTCGGCTGGGATGTCGGCCGCATCGGCTATCGCCTCGATCAGCACGCCCTCGAGTGCGCCCTGGCGGATCTCGCCGAGAATGAGTCGTACGAGGAAATCGCGTTCCGCCGCTGTCGCCTTCGCGAACAGGCGTCCCAACGCATCTCGGCGCGCCGATACGGAACCTTTGCCGGTGATGCCGGCAATGTGGCTGAACGTCGCGTCGACTTCGCGGAGCGACAGTGTCGGTTCGTTCGCGACCGGTTCGTTCTGGAGTTCGCGAACAACGGCGGGCCCGAGCCCGATCTTCCCCTGCGGCAGATTGCCACCCAGGTAGTTGACGACCAGCCCGATATCGTCGCGCGCGGCCGCGCGCAGGCACCCGGACAGGCGCGCACGTTTTTGCAGCCGGCTGCGGGTTTTGCCGACGTCGTCAGAGACGCCGACCAGTTCGTTCAACTGCATCGGGCAGGTTCTTTTCGCTGGCGGTGCCGCGTTCCCGATCTGAACACGACGTGGCAGGTGCTGCACGGTTTCGACCGTATCGTGCCGTCGACGTTTCACGGCAGCGCGCACGGGCGTTTCACGCTATTCGCAATTGATTCTCATTTCTGTTAATATGTACAATATTTTCAGCAACTTACATGGAGGATAAGTGGACAAGCGAAAGATTCTTTTCGTCCTTACCGGCCACGACCGGCTCGGCAAAGCGAACGATCGCGACGCCGACAAGACCGGCTTCCACCTCTCGGAAGCCGCTACCCCGTGGTCGATCCTGACCGAGGCGGGCTTCACGGTGGATTTCGCGACGCCCGCGGGCGGTAAAGCCCCGATCGATCCCTCGAGCAGGGACCTCGACGACAAGGACAACGCGCGGTTTCTCGAAGACGATCGCGTGAAGCGCCAGATTGGCGACACGCGCAAACTCGCAGACGTCACGTTGTCCGAGTACGAAGCGATTTACTTCCCGGGAGGCCACGGCACGATGTGGGACTTCCCGGACAGCGACGCCGTGAAGAACGCGGTGCGCAAGATGTACGAAGACGGCAAGGTCGTCGCGGCCGTGTGCCACGGACCGGCCGCATTCGTCAACGTGACGATGTCCGACGGCCGCTGGTTCGTACAGGACCGACGCATGTCCGCGTTTACCGATGCCGAGGAAAAGGCGGTCGAAAAGGACTCGGTCATGCCGTTCCTGCTGGCAAGCCGACTGGAGGAGCGCGGCGCGAAGCTCGAAAGCGCGGACAACTTCGAGTCGTCCGTGTCGATCGACGAACGCCTCGTCACCGGACAGAACCCGGCCTCGGCCAGGGGTGTCGGCGAAGCGATTCGTGACCTCGTCACGAAGCGGATACGGAAAGCCGCGTAACGAAGTCGGACGACACACGGAAAAGCCCCTCTCGCGAGGGGCTTTTTTTATGCCCTCGAGCCAACGGTGGGATCTGGGGAGCAATTGTCACGACCGATACGACGTTTCGACGTCTGTATACCGAAATTATGTAAATACGCACCGCATCGCCAGCGACTTGCCGCCGCGCCTCGATTCCTGTGTCCGTGTCTGAACGTCAGGCACAGCCTCGTTTCCCTGCTGCGGGTTTCCCCCGGTCCGACTCACCGTCGTGACCTGTGCGATCTTCGGGCGTCGGCATTATGTTTAATTTGCTGATTGCGCGCGGCTCCTTGTCTTAATGCGCTTTTATGACGGCGTTCATAGCACGGTTTGTGACCTCTCTTCACAATAAATCCCGAACATCATCCTAGGTCGTGGGTGCAAACATGCTTAGAGCTCTGCTGGCCGGGCTGGCCGGATTGTTGTTGGTCGGCGTACTCGCGGTACTGATCGTCGAGTCGCGCGCGGTCAAGGAAGACTATTACGTCGCGCACGCAGAACGGATGCGTGCGATCGAATCGACGCGCAACGACCTCACCGCCATCATCCAGGGTGCGACCAGTGCGTTCGAGGACGGCCGTACCGTGTCGTCCGCGATCGAACTCGCGCTGACCCGCCTGGCAGAAAACAACGCCCTGCTGCAAAGCGCCGACGAGCGGCTGCTCGCCAACGCGGCCGTCGCCGAACAGCTCGTCGCCTACGACGGAGCGATGCGATCGTTCCTCCGCGACGCACAGGCGTTCACCACGCGGCAGAATGCCCTGGCGGAGGCGCTGCGGGCGCTGCAGGAAGAGTCGCCGCTGGTCGTGCAGGACCTGCGCCGCTTCAACCTGCGTATCCAGTCGCAGAACGCCTTCTCGCTCGCCATCGACATCATCGACTTCGCAACCGGCGGCGGTGGCGGCAATACCGTGCAGCTGACGCAGCGTATCGATGCGTTGCGCAACGACCCGACCGTCGAGGCGCAGGCCCCGGGCCGGCTCGACGCGCTGGCCGACGCGGCCACCGCGGTCATCGAGGAGCACACGGCGGCCGAGGCCGCACTGGTTAAGATCTCCGGCAGCCGCATTGTCGACACGCTGTGGGCGCTGTCCAACGAGATCCTGAACGACAACCGCCGCACCGTCAGCCGTGCCGAACGCGCGCGTTTGCTGCTGTCGGTGTGCGCCGTACTGCTGCTGCTGGGCGCCGGATACGCAATGTTCCGCCTGCAAACCAGCTATCGCGCGCTGAACAAGAGCAACCGCGAACTGGAAAAAGTGAACAACTCGCTCGAGGAGCGGGTTGCCGACCGCACCGCCGAACTGTCGAAACTCGTTGACGAACTGAAGGAAAAGCAGGTGCAGCTCGTGCAGGCCGAGAAAATGTCCTCGCTCGGTGAGCTGGTCGCCGGCATCAGCCACGAAATCAACACGCCGCTCTGGTACCTGATGAGCAACTCGACGGTGCTGCAGGAGCGCATGGAGGACGTCAGCCGCTTCAGCAAGATCGCCGAGGAGATGATCGACGCCGTCAAGACGCAAACGGGCGTAAAGGAAGCGGTCAGCCGCGGCCTCATCGACATGCAGAAGATGCTGAACGACGGCATGAAGGACGACATCGACGAGGCGAAGGACCTGATCCAGGACAGCATCGAAGGCCTCGAGGAGCTCACGGAGCTGGCGCAGAGCCTGAAGGACTTCAGCCGCCTCGATCGTGCGCGCCACGGCGAGTTCAACGTCAACGACGGCCTCGACAAGACGCTGCTGATCGCCAAGAACAAGCTGAAGAACAAGGTCACCGTGCACAAGTACTACGGCGATGTGCCGGCGATCCACTGCTCGCCGTCGCAGATCAACCAGGTGTTCCTGAACCTGTTGACGAACGCGGCAGACGCGATCGAGGAGCAGGGCGACATCGTGCTGCGCACCGCACACGAGGACGGCAAGGTCAGGATCAGCGTCGCCGACACCGGCTGCGGCATTCCGCCCGACGTCATGCCGAAGATCCGCGACCCGTTCTTCACGACCAAGGAAGTCGGCAAGGGAACCGGCCTCGGGCTGTCGATCGTCGACCAGATCATCACCTCGCACGGCGGCAAGCTCGATATAGAGTCCGAGCCCGGCAAGGGAACGACGATAACCGTCATCCTGCCGGTCGTTGCGATGACGCCGGTCGAAGAGGGCGCCGACGAGAACGCCGAAGATGCGGCGAACGACCCGCAGGCGAAGGAAGCGACCGACGCCGAGGAAATCCCGGTACTGACAAACGACGAAGGCGATGACGTCGCCGAGGCCGCGAGCGTTTAGCAGATGGGCGAAGCACGCATACAGTCGACGACGAATTGCTGCTACACCGCACGCAGGGCGGGTCGGTCATGACCGAGCGGGCGCGCATCCTGTTCGTCGACGACGAAAAGCGCGTGCTGAACGCGATGCGCGGCATGTTCCGTCGTGACTACGAGCTGTTCCTCACGACCGAGGGTGCAGAAGCGATTCGCATCGTCACCGAGAACAACATCGACGTGATCGTCGCCGACCAGCGCATGCCGGGCATGACCGGCATCGAGGTGCTGGGCAAGATCAAGGAACTGTCGCCGCGCACCGTGCGCATCCTGCTCACCGGTTACGCCGACCCGACCGCGGTCGAGGGCTCGATCAACATCGGCGAGGTATTCCGGTTTCTCAGCAAGCCCTGCCCGCCGAAGCTGCTGCGCGAAACGCTGGGCCTTGCGATCAATGCCGCGCAGACGGCGCCGGTCGTCCAGCGCGAGGCGGCGCCGGCACCGGCCGCGAAAGCCGAAGCGGCGCGGGAAGCTGCACCGCCAACCGAGCCGCCGCCCGCAGTCGAACCCCCTGTTGCGCCCGTCGAAGCAGCTTCGCCGGCGCCCGCCGCCGAGCCGCCGCCTGTCGCTGAAGAAGCGGCAGAGGAGGTTGCGACGACCCACCTCGCCGAAGACACCGGCGAGAACCTGATCCAGGACAGCGACGATACCGAGCCGGCGCTGCCGATTCTCGACGTCACGCTGGAATCCCCACCGGATAACGAGGAAGGCGAGTCGCACTGGCAGTCGGTCACGAACGTCGTGATGTCCGAAGACACGGTGGAGGAAACGCAGGAAACAGTCGCGCTCACGCCGGGCACGATGAGCGTCCGCGACGTCGGCGTGGTCGTGTTCACCGTGGATTCCGAGTTCGCGGCTACCGCGATTCGCGCCGTATCGACGGAGCACGACACGGTGCTTGCCACGACGCTGGTCAAGGTCGCGCAGGCCATCGAGGAAAAGAACGCCGGCGTGCTGGTCACCGACTTCACGACCAACAGCAAGCTCCTGCAGAAGATGATCGGCGCGTTGAAGCAGCACCTGCCGGAGCTCGTCACGATCGTCGTTTCGAGCGGGCGCGACACCACGGACATGATCAACCTGATCAACTACGGCCAGGTGTTCCGCTACGTCCTGAAACCGATCGAGCCCGACCAGCTGCGCAACGACATCAACGCTGCTGCCATTCGCTACCTGTACCTGCTCAACAATCCGGAATCGCTCAAGCGCCACCAGGCTATCGATGCGCCGGAGCCGACCGACACCTCATCGACACTGAACCGGTTCCTGACCCGCATCCGCAACCTGCAGACGCCGCGGGTCGATCCGACCGACACCCTGACGTAACGCCGGGTTTTATGGACTCATGACCGAAGTAAAAGACAACAGCTCGCTGCCGCTCCTGTTCTCGATCACCGGGGCGATCCTGCTGGTCGCCGTCGGCGGCTGGTTCTTCCTTGACCAGGAACCCGCAACGCCCGTGACCGCCGGCCCGCCGCCCTCGATCGTCGAACCCGAAAGCACCGACGAAGCGGCCGCGCAGCTGCCGGCCGATGTCGAGGCGGCGCCGACGGCGGCGGAAAACCCGGCGGTGCCCGCGGTCAGTGCCGAAGAGGCGGCAGCCACGGCGCATATTGATGCGGAGCTGCGTAAGGCGCGTCTCGCGGCGGACGCAGACATACTGGTATTTCCGCCCGACCAGAGCGCCCTGCACTACTACGGCAGCGTCATGGAAGCGGACCCCGAACACGCCGTCGCAAGAGCGGAGCTGGACGCTGTGCTGGCGCGGGTCGAGCAGACAGTCTCGGCGCATCTCGCCGCGGAGCGCTTCGAGCAGGCGTACGAGATTGCGGTACTCGTTGCCGAGAAACGGCCGAACCACGCCCTCGTCAGCAACACGCAGCAAACTCTCGATGCGCTTACCGAGGCGCTGGTCGACGAGGCCATCGGACACGCGCAGGCTGGTGAGGACGAACAGGCCGAGGCGGCCCTCGCCCGGGCCCAGGCGTTACCGGGACGCAACCCGCAGTACTTTTCCGCGGTTCGCGAGTCGATCGCCGAAATCCGGCGCGTGCGGCTCGCGGCGGAACAGGACCGCCTGCAGCGGGCGCAGCTTGCCGCCGAACAGGCGCGCGAAGCCTGGGTGACATCCGTGCAGAACGCGATAAACAACGGCAACCTCATCGCGCCGGCGGGCGCCAGCGCTCGCGACCTGCTCGCCGAACAGAACACTTTCGACACCGAGCGCGCGGAGCTTCGCGAGCTGCTCTTGTCGGCGCTGGTCGATCGTGCCCGGTCCTTCATCGCCGACGACCGCCTGCCCGAGGCCGAGACGCTCGTGAATGCGGCAGTCGAAGTCAGCGGCAACCCGGACGGGTTTTCCGAACTGCGCGCCTCGCTCGACAGCGCATTCATCGAAAAGGAATCGAGTCGCGTCGCCAACCTGGAAGAGCTCGTGCGGCTCAAGGTCGTACCGGCCCGCTATCCGCGGCGCGCCGAGGAGCGCGGCCTGTCCGGGTGGGTCGACGTGGTCTTCACCGTCACGCCGACGGGCGAGACCGACGAAATCGAGGTCTACGCCGCCGAACCGGAAACAATTTTCAACCGGGCGGCGATCGAGGCGGTGAGCCAGTGGACGTTCCAGCCGCGCGAGTATCGCGGCCAGGTCATCAGCCAGCGTACCGGCGCCCGGCTCGTATTTCGCCTGGAGTAGCGCTCAGTCCTTCAGCGCGTCGCGAATGCGCGCGTAACCGAGCTTCAGTTCCTTACCGACCTTTGCGAGCGCATCGCCCAGGCCCTCGCCGGTTTCCTTCAGCTTTGCATCGCGGCTGAACTGCTTCGCCTTCCGCGAGAAGTCGTCGAGCTTGTCCTCGAGTTCATCCCACTCGTCCTTCACCTCCTTCGAGGCCAGGTGCATTTGCAGTTTCAGCTCGTCCCGCTTCTGCCTGAGCTCCGCGACTATGTCGTCGAATTCACTCATCGGGTTTCGATTTTCCAATCAAGGTTTCTGGTATTTGATTTCACCGCCGACGATGGTCATGTCCACGGTCGTCTGCGGAATCCTGTCTTCCTCTACCGTCAGCAGGTCGTGTGACAGCACCACGATGTCCGCGTACTTGCCCGGGGTCAGCGTGCCTTTCACGTCTTCCTCGAACGCCGCAAAGGCGTTGTTGTAGGTGTAGGTTTGCAATGCCTCTTCCCGCGTCATCACGTGCTCGGGATAGAAGCGCTCGCCGTTCACCATCATCCGTGAGACTGACGCGTAGTAGGAGGCGATCGCGTTGATCGGCTCGACCGGCACGTCGGTACCGTTGGTCACGATGGCGCCGGTCTCGAACAGGTCGCGCCAGGGCTGCGAGGTCGATTTCGCCCGCTCGTCGCCGAGCCGCGTCGGTATCCACGGGCCGTCCGACGTGCCGTGGATGGCCTGCACCGAGGCGATGACGCCGAGCGCGCCGAAGCGCGGCACGTCGACCGGGTCGATGTGCTGGGAATGCTCGATGCGCCAGCGCAGCGCGCTGCCGTCGACTTCGAGCCTGTCCCAGACCCGCTCGTAGAGATCGAGTATCTCGCGCACCGCGCGGTCGCCGATGGCGTGCGTGTTGACCTGGTAGCCGTGTTCGACCGCAATCTCCGCAGTGCGCTCGATGTCTTCGATCGTTTCGAGCACGAGGCCGTCGGTGTTAGGCAGGTCTTCGTAAGGCTCGAGCAGCCACGCGCCGTGTGCGCCGAGCGCACCGTCGACCTGCCGCTTGATCGAGCGCACGGTGAGAAAATCGTTGCCCTCGGCGGGCATCCGGTAATCCGGCAGGGCTTCCGCCATGACCTCATTGGAGGCGCGGCGCACCATGACGTAGAGGCGCACCGGCAGGTTGCCCTCTTCCTCGAGCTTTTTGAAGAAGTCGATCATCTCCAGCGTCGAGCCGGCATCCTGGAATGACGTCACGCCGTGGCGCAGCGCCTCGTCGGCGGCCAGCATCACGCGTTCACGATCCATCTGCTCGGCTTCTTCCGGGGTCAGGCGCCCTTCGTAGACGCTGATCGCCTCGTCGATCAGGCGCTGCGCGGTCTCGCGCATCAGGCCGGTCGCCCTGCCTTCCGGCGTGCGCACGATCGTGCCGCCGGGCGGGTCCGGCGTGTCGCCGTCGATGCCGGCTTCCGCCAACGCTGCGTCGTTGAAGAATGCGGCATGCCCGCTCGCATGCCCCAGGCGCACCGGGTTGTCGGGCGAGACGGCGTTCAAGGTATCGTTGCGCGGCACGCCGTCGACCGCATCGTCCGGCACGCTGTCCCACTTGTCCTGGTGCCAGCCGCGGCCGAATATCCATTCGCCCGGCTGCGCCTTGTCGACGGCGCCCGCCACCATCGACACGATCTCGTCCCAATTCTTCGCGTTGTTCAGGTCGAGTATCTGCTTTGAGCGGCCGAGGCTCATGAAATGTCCATGCCCTTCGATGAAGCCCGGCATCGCGAAGCGGCCGTCGAGTTCGACCACCTGCGTGTCCGGACCGATGTAGGCGCCGATCTCCTCGTTGCTGCCGACGGCCGTGACCTGGTAGCCGGTGACGGCGATCGCTTCCTGGTTGCCGAGTGCGGGGTCCACCGTTGCGACCTTGCCGCCGCGCAGTACCAGATCGGCCGGCACAACCGCGTCCGTACGCGCGGCATCGTCGGACGCGTCCCGCCCGCAGCCGGCAATGGCCAGGCAGACGATCATTGCTATTAATAAGGTGTGTCTCGGCTCAAACATGCTTCCCCCTCCTGCGGACCGGTTACTCTCTCACCGGCGCAGGACCAATGCAATCGGCCGGATTCGGCCCTGATACGGCCGCGTTTCGGCCCTGATACGGCCGCGTTTCGGCCGCCGGGGCGACCGTTCCCGGCGGATGCATGTAATATAATGCGCCGCGGCCGGCCCTGCGCCGGACGCCGTGAACGCCACAATCCATCCGGAGCGCCGTTGTGAAACGCGACCAGAAATTCTTCGACATGTACTCGCTGGTGATCGGTATCCTCGCGCTGTTCGCGCTGGCTATCTTCGTCTTTGCGATGAAGCTTTCCGACATCACGCAGGGCGTGTACACGACCGACTCCGCGGAATACATGGCAGCCGTCGAAGAGCGCATCGCGCCGATTGGCAAGGTGCTGATGCCCGGCGAGGAGAGGACCGTCAATGCACCGGTCGTCAATGCGGCAGCGCCGCCGCAGCCGGTTGCCACGGCAATGACCGGACCGCAGGTCTACAACGCTGCCTGCATCGCGTGTCACGGCGGCGGCATCGGCGGTGCGCCGGTGCTGGAACCCGATGCCTGGACGGCGCGCATCGCGCAGGGCATCGACGTTCTCTACCAGCACGCCATCGAGGGCTACGTCGGCGAGGCGGGCTACATGCCGCCGAAAGGCGGGCGCCTCGACCTGTCGGACGGCGAGATCGCGGACGCCGTCGACTACATGGTCGACGAAGCCACTAACTGAGCGCCGCATTCATCGCCGCGGTCGGACGCGCGACATCCGGCTGTGCACGGTCCAGCTGCCGCCGGCCCAGCGCCTCCGCCACGTGCTCGCGGCGCCCCGTCGTTTTGTCCTCGAGGTCCATGATCGTCAGCGCTACCCGCTGTGTGCGCTGGTAGGCGCGCGCGGACATCGCCCGCCGCTCGACCGCCGTTTCGAGCAGTGTCCACGCCGCCGGCTCGGCGTCGAACCGCGACTCGAGTGACGTTGTGGCGAGCGCGGCATTGACGCAACCTTCCTTTCGCACCTGCCGCTGCCGCGCCGCGGCGACCCTGGCGGCGACCGCTGCGCTGTGCTCCCCTTGCGGCGCATCCGGACGCAGCAGTTCCACCGGCGGACGCTGCACGTCGATGTGGATGTCGATACGGTCCAGCAGCGGTCCGGAAATCCGGGCGCGGTAGCGACGCACGGCGTCCGCGCTGCAGCCGCATTCGCCCTGCGGGTCGCCGAGGTAGCCGCAGGGACAGGGATTCATCGCGGCGACGAGCTGGAACGCCGCCGGGAAGTCGGCCTGCCGCGCGGCCCGCGAAATCGTGATGCGTCCGGATTCCAGCGGTTCGCGTAACACCTCGAGTACGTTGCGGCGGAATTCCGGCAGTTCGTCGAGGAACAGCACGCCCCGGTGCGCGCGCGAGATTTCTCCCGGGCGTGGCTCCGAACCGCCGCCGACCAGCGCCGGTGCCGACGCGGTGTGATGCGGGGCGCGAAACGGGCGCCGGCGCCACGTCGCCGGGTCGAAGCGGCGACCGAGTACGGATTCGACCGCCGCTGCCTCAAGCGCCTCGCGGTCGGACAGCGGCGGCAGGAGGCCGGGCAGCCGCTCCGCCAGCATGCTCTTGCCGGTGCCGGGCGGCCCGATGAACAGGATGTTGTGGCCGCCGGCCGCGGCGATTTCCAGCGCGCGCTTCGCGAACGCCTGGCCGCGCACGTCGGCGAGATCGGGATAGGTGGCGGATTCGACGGTGTCGTCGGGCACGACCGGCGCCGGGGCTTTCGAACCGGAAAGAATCGCGATCGCGTCGAGCAGCGTCGTCGCCGTGTAAACCGTGCCTTTTGCCAGCGCCGCTTCGAAGCCGTTCTCCTGCGGCACGAGCACCGGCCTGCCGGCCTCGGCGGCACGAATCGCGGCCGGCAAGGTGCCGGGTACCGGGCGCAGGTCGCCGTTCAGCGCCAGTTCGCCGTAAAACTCCCAGCCCGGGATGCGGTTGCCCGGCAGCTGGCTGCTGGCCTTGAGGATGCCCAGCGCGATCGGCAGATCGAAACGGCCGCCGCTCTTGCGCATGTCGGCGGGGCCGAGATTGACGGTAATGCGCTGCTGCGGCACCTGGAAGCCCGAGCTCAGGATCGCGCCGCGCACGCGGTCCTTGCTTTCCCGCACTGCCGTTTCCGCGAGGCCCACGATGCTGAACGTCGGCAGCCCGCCCGACAGCAGCACCTCGATCGTCACCGGCGGCGCGCGAACGCCCTCCTGTGCGCGGCAGTCAAGAATTGCAACGCGCATGGAGAAACAGGCTGTCGCTCGTACCGTGCATCGCCGCTCCCTGGCAATGACCCGCGCCGGTCAGGATTTCTTTTTCGTGACCTTGCGTTTGGCTTTCTTCTTCGTCGCCTTCTTTTTGCCGCCGCGGCCTGCCCCGCGTTTCACCGGTTTGCCGGCGGATTCGAGGGTGGCAAGTCTCGCGTCGAGTGCCTCGAGCTTCTCCCGCGCGAGTTCGAGCTTCGCTTCCTGTGCCTCGAGCTGGTCGCGCGTGACGAGGTCCAGCCGCTCGAGGCTGTTCTTCAGGATGGCGCGAAAATTCTTTTCGATGTCCTCGCCCGCAGCGCGCAGGCCCTGCGGCAGCGATTCCACGAGCCTTCGTGCCAGCCTGTCCAGCGTTTCGTCACTCATTCCGCGTTGATACCTGAGCTTGTCTGCAAACGCCAGCGGCATAAGCGCCAGGACGGACGAAAAACGCGCCGGCGCTCACCATTCTGGCGCAGGCTGCGCGCGGCATTGCCCCAGGACAGTGCACTGTAGGCGCCCGGATTTCCGCCATCGTCTGATTTCCTGTGCATTTCGGCTGTTGGCACGTTACGTGCAACACCGGCAAGAAGAATCCGTATTCGTCGGGCAATCGTGACCCGACCGGCACCGGGGAACGAATCGATGAAGATGATTACCGCGATCATCAAGCCGTTCAAACTCGACGACGTACGCGAGGCCGTCGCCGAGATCGGCATCCAGGGCATCACCGTCACCGAGGTGAAGGGCTTCGGCCGGCAGCGCGGCCACACCGAACTCTATCGCGGTGCCGAGTACGTCGTCGACTTCCTGCCGAAGGCGCGCATCGAGCTCGCCGTCGACGACGCCATCGCGGAGCGGGTCATCGAAGCCATTTGCAACACCGCGCGAACCGGCAAGATCGGCGACGGCAAGATTTTCGTCACGGCGCTGGAACAGGCCATTCGCATACGCACCGGTGAAACCGGTCCCGAAGCGGTTTGACGGCCGGAGGCAGATCGTCGTGAATGAACTGAACGCTGTTACGACCCAGGTCACGCAAATCGGCTACGCGCTGGACACGCTGTACTTCCTCGTCATGGGGGCGCTCGTGATGTGGATGGCGGCTGGCTTCACGATGCTCGAAGCCGGGCTCGTGCGGGCGAAGAACACGGTCGAGATCCTGACCAAGAACGTCGGCCTGTATTCGATCGCCTGCATCATGTACATGCTGTGCGGCTACTCGATCATGTACCCCGGCGACATCGACGGCCGCGTCTTTGCAAGCCTGTTGACGTTCGGCACCGGCCTGCTCGGTTCGGCCGACAACGACGTGGCAACCGTGCTCGCCAGCAACGGCGACACCTACTATTCGGGGCTTTCCGACTTCTTTTTCCAGGTCGTCTTCGTCGCGACCGCGATGTCGATCGTTTCCGGCGCTGTCGCCGAGCGCATGAAGCTCTGGTCGTTCTTCGGCTTCGCGGTGGTGCTGACCGGCTTCATCTACCCGGTGCAGGGTTTCTGGAAATGGGGCGGCGGCTGGCTCGAGCAGCTCGGCTTTGCCGACTTCGCAGGCTCCGGCGTCGTGCACCTGAGCGGCGCCGCCGCGGCGCTTGCCGGCGTGCTCTTGCTCGGCGCGCGCAAGGGCAAGTACGGGCCCGACGGCCGCGTCCACGCAATTCCCGGCTGCAACCTGCCGCTCGCGACGCTCGGTACGCTGATCCTGTGGCTCGGCTGGTTCGGTTTCAACGGCGGCTCGGAGCTCAGGATCAGCAACGTCGTCGAAGCCAATTCGGTGGCGCTCGTGTTCGTCAACACGAACATGGCGGCCGCCGGCGGACTGGTCGCAGCGCTGCTGCTGGCGCGCGCGTGGTTCGGCAAGGCCGACCTGACGATGACGCTGAACGGCGCACTGGCCGGGCTGGTGGCGATCACGGCCGGACCGCTGGCCCCGACACCGTTCGGCGCGACCCTGATCGGCGCGGTCGGCGGCGCGATCGTCGTCGCGTCGATCGTGCTGCTGGACAAACTGCGCATCGACGATCCGGTCGGTGCCATTTCCGTCCACGGCGTCGTCGGCATCTGGGGACTGCTCGCCGTGCCGATCTACGACGACGCGGCCAGGCTCTGGGTGCAGGTTGTGGGCCTGCTGGCGATCTTCGCCTGGGTCTTCGTGCTGAGCTTCCTGGTCTGGCTCGGCCTGCGACAGACTGCCGGCCTGCGCGTCGAGGAAGAACACGAATACGAGGGCGTCGACCTCGCCGAGTGCGGCATGGAGGCCTATCCCGAGTTCGTCGTCGCCGAATAACCGGATTATGACCAGTCGCTGCCGCGGGGCACCCCCCCTTTCAATGCCTCCGGTCGCGACGGTCTGGCCGCAAAAAACCCAGCGGGCATAGTGGTTTGGCGCGGTCCCCCCTGGGCGGGCCCTAGGGCCCGCCTTTTTTCGGCATTGCAGCACCGGAATGCGTGTGATGGAGTTCACAACTCGGTGCCAGCCGCGGGCTGTAATCGCAGCAACACCTTGGCGGCGGTGCGTGAGAAGGGCGGGGGGCGGAAAGAGGCGGGATTAGAAATGGAAGGGCCGGGACGATGGTATTAGAAAGCACACGACGCGCCGCCGTCGCCGTGTTAACGGCCGGCAGCCTCGCGAGCGCGAGCGAAATCTACAAGTGGATCGACGAGGACGGCAATGTCCACTATGGCGACAAGCCGGTCGTACAGGCCGAGCGCGTCGCTATCGTTTCACGACCCACCGACAACGCCCGTGTCCAGGCCCAGGCCCAGGCACGCGCGGATGCACGGGCGCGCGCCGCCGAGGAAGCGATGGCCGCCGCAGCGGCCGAGCCGTCTCCGGAACAGCTCATGGCGGAAGCACGCGAGCGCGAGCAGAAGTGCAGCACTTACAAAGATCGGTTGCAGAAGTTTGTTACCTCGCGTCGCCTGTACCGCGAAGACGAGAACGGCGAACGCGTGTATCTCGACGAAGCCGAAACCCAGGCGGCACGGGAACGCGTCGAAAACCGGGTTGCCGAGTACTGCAACTCCTGAGCCGAATCTGAAGCATAGCGGAGGGGTCGGGCCGCAGGGCCCGGCCCCTTTTTCGTTCTGCCGTCGCGTTACAATGCCGGCTTCTGCCGATCAGGGGACCCCTTTTGGCCGGAGCACCCGAAGCCGACATCCGCCAATCGCAAGCATTCCTGCCCGACTTCTGCGCCCCCGGCACCATCCTCGTCATCCTGCTGGTGGCGGAGCTCGTCGCGATCGTGCTCACGCTGGCGTCCTACGTCCCCGGCACCTTTCTGACAGAACTTTCCAAGATGTCGATGTTCGTGCTGTGGCTTGCGCTGCTCGGCGCGGCGGTCCTGTGCCGCATCCGTCCGTGGGCGGAGCGCCAGGGCAACACCCAGGCGTTCGTCATCTGCTTCGTCGTGTTGGAGATCATGTGCCTGGCACTGGCGGAGTTGACCTGGATACTGACCGGCATCTTCGGCGAAGCGGTGATCATCGACGACACGCACGGCCGATTCCTTTTGCGCACCTTCGCAATCAGCACCATCGTCATCGCGCTCGCAATGCGCTACCTGTACGTTTCCAGTGAATGGCGCCGCAGCATCGTGCTCGAGGCACAGTCCCGCATCAGCGCGCTGCAGGCGCTGATACGCCCGCACTTCCTGTTCAACAGCATGAACACGATCGCGTCGCTGACGCGCAGCGACCCGCAGAAGGCCGAGGAGGCCGTCGAGGACCTCGCCGACCTGCTGCGGGCGAATCTCGGCACGCAAAAGGATCGCACGCCGCTCAGGGACGAGCTCGAGGTCGCGGCGATCTACCAGCGGATCGAAAAGCTGCGCCTGGGCGACCGGCTCAGGGTGCGCTGGGACGTCGGCGGGCTGCCTATGCGCGCCAGGATTCCGAGCCTGACGATACAGCCGCTTTTGGAAAACGCGATTTACCACGGCATCGAACTGCTGCCCGAGGGCGGCGAGGTGCGCATCTCCGGCAAGCGCACGAACGGCGACCTGGAGATCGAGATCCGCAACCCGGTCGCGCCCGAACAGGGCGGCAAGGAAGGCGGCAACCGGATGGCGTTCGAGAACATTCGCCAGCGATTCGACCTGGCCTATGGCAACCGCGCCTCGGTGGAGGTCAGCGAGGGCCAGGGCGAATACACCGTGCGTCTCGTGTTTCCGTACGACGAAGGTCGGGCGTGAACGTACTGATCGTCGACGACGAGGCGCCGGCCCGCGACAGGCTGCGACAGCTGCTCGAGGACGGCGGCGAGCACAGGGTCGTCGGCGAGGCCGGAAACGGGCGAGACGCGCTGCAAAAGGCCGGCGAACTGAAGCCTGACGTCGTGCTGCTCGACATTCGCATGCCCGGTCTGAACGGCATCGAGACTGCGCATCACCTGAACGCTTTCGAATCGCCTCCGGCTGTCGTCTTCACGACCGCCTACGACGAGTACGCGATCGAGGCCTTCGAAGCGAACGCGATCGGCTACGTGCTGAAACCGGTCCGCAGGGAACGCCTGCAGCAGGCGCTGAGGCAGGCGGCGCGGCTCGGCGTCGCGGAACTCGGTGCCGTTGCGGAAGCCTCCGGCGGCGACGCGAAGCGCCAGCACGTCTGCGCTCGCCTGCACGGCGAGCTGAAGCTGATTCCGGTCACTGACGTCGCCTGCTTCATCGCAGACCAGAAATACGTCAGCGTGATACACGCGGGAGGCCGCGACCTGATCGACGACTCGCTGAAGTCGCTGGAGGACGAATTCACAGACGGCTTCATCCGCATCCACCGCGGAGCGCTGGTTGCGCTGAAGTCGATCGATTCGCTGAAGAAGGTCGAGGACGGGCGTACCTGCGTGGTGCTACGCGGCGTCGACCTGGACGATGATCTCTACGTGAGCCGCCGCCACGTTGCCGACGTACGGCGGCGACTGAAGGAAGGCTGAAACGGTGCGCATCCGGATTGCGACCCGCAAGTCGGCGCTGGCCCTGTGGCAGGCGCGTCACGTTGCCGCGAAGCTCGGGGCGCTGGACACGGTCGATGACGTCACGCTCGTGCCGCTGTCGACGCGCGGCGACGAGGTGCTGGACAAGAGCCTGCAGAAGATCGGCGGCAAGGGATTGTTCATCAAGGAACTCGAAGTCGCCATGCAAAACGGCGACGCCGACATCGCCGTGCATTCGATGAAAGACGTACCGGCCGTCATGCCTGACGGCTTCCTTATCGCGGCCGTGCTCGAACGCGAGAACCCCGCCGATGCGCTGGTGTCGCGTGACGGCGCCGGTATCGACGGGCTGGCCGAAGGCGCGACGATCGGCAGCTCCAGCCTGCGGCGACAGGCGCAGCTCCTGGCGATGCGCCCGGATCTCTGCATCGAACCGCTGCGCGGCAACGTCAACACGCGCCTCGACAAGCTCGACGCGGGCAAGTACGACGCAATCGTGCTCGCGGCCGCCGGCCTCGCAAGGCTCGGGCTGGCCTCGAGAATCTCGCAGGCTTTCGAACCGGGACAGATGCTGCCCGCGGCGGCGCAGGGCGTGGTCGGCATCGAATGCCTGTCGGCGCACGAGTCGCTTGTGGCATTGCTGTCGGGACTGAACGACCCGTCGAGCGTGCTGACGACGGCGGCCGAGCGGGCGGTCGCGGCAACCCTCGATGCGAGCTGTCAGTCACCGCTTGCAAGCTACGCCACGCTCGACGGCAGCCGGCTGACGATCGCCACGCTCGCAGCGGCGGCGGACGGCAGCCGCGTGCTGCGGGCGCAGGCCGACGGCCCGGCGACGGATACCGAAGCCGCCGCGGCGCTCGGCGAACGGGCGGCGCGGCAGTTGCTGGAGCAGGGCGCCGCGGATTTGCTGCACGCGGAAGCGACGTGAACGGCGGTCCGCTCGACGGCTGGCGCGTGCTCGTTACGCGGCCGCTCGCAACGGCCGCCGAACTGGCCGCCGCGATCGAGGGTGCGGGCGGCAAGGCCGTGCGCTTCCCGGTGATCGAAATCGTCGCGCGCGATGCAGGCGACATCGGGAAAGACCTGACCGCGCTGCCCGATCCGGACATTGCGATCTTCGTCAGCCGCAATGCGGTCCGCTACGGCGCATCGCTGTTCGACGCAAGCCGCACGACGATTGCCGCCATCGGTCCTTCGACGGCCACGGCACTCTCCGCCGCGGGTGTGTCGCCTCATGTCGTGCCGGACGGCGGATTCGACAGCGAAGCACTGCTGGCGCACCGCGACCTGGCCGACGTCGCCGGCAAGTCGGTCGTCATCGTCCGCGGCGACGGGGGCCGCGCCACGCTCGGCGAAACGCTCGAAGCGCGCGGCGCCAGCGTGCACTACCTCGAAACCTATCGCCGGGCGCGCGCGGACCCCGGCGAGGCCGGCCGGGAGGCGTTGAACGACCTGCTGCGACACGACAGCGTCGACTGCATCACCGTGATGAGCGTTGCAAGCCTCGAAAACCTGGTTTCGTTGCTCGATGCGGATACCGTCGAACACCTAAAAAATCGCCCTCTGGTGGCGCCCGGCTCTCGTGTGATACAAACGGCTGAACGCTTGCTGCCCGGCATTCGGGCGTTCGCCGCCACCGGACCCGGCGCGGACGACATGCTCGGGGCACTGATCGCACTACGGCATTCCGGAACCAGCTGATGGCCACTGAAAAACCCGGCGACGACGCAGAGGACGTCGCGAGCGACGATATTGACGAAGCGTCCGACGACGTCGTCGACGAAGACGAACTCGTCGCGGACGACGACGTCGAAGATGCCCTCGACGAATACCCGTCCGAACCGGCGCCGCTGACGGCCGCCGCCCCGGCTCGGAAAACTGGTGGCGGCATCGCTTGGCTGGCACTCATCGCCGCCGTCGGCGCGCTCGGGCTGGCCGGCTTCGACCTCTGGCGCTCGCAGGGCGACAGCGATGCAACCACGGAAACCGATGCCGCACTGGCGGACGTCCGGGCGGAACTGCGCGCGACACTCAGCAGCGTCGATACGCTGTCCCGCCAGCTGTCCGAGCAGGCGGACCTCGGTCGCTCGGCCGGAGGCGACATCGAGAACCTCGAACGCGATCTCGACAACCGCTTACAGGAAATCGAGGCGCTGCAGGGACGGCTGTCGGCACTGGAAGCGGCGGTGTCGTCGCTGCAGGGCATTTCAGCGGGCGCGCGCGACGCCTGGCTGCTCGCCGAGGCCGAGTACTACATGCAGATCGCCAACGCGCAGCTGCAGCTCGCGCGCAACCCGGAACTCGCGAGGCTTGCGCTGACGCTGGCCGACGAGCGGATCCAGCAGCTCGGCGATCCGAGGCTGACGGATGTCCGTCGCGCACTGTCCGGCGAGCTGCGCGCGCTGGACGTGATTGCCGCGCCGGACATCGCCGGCATCTCGCTGACGCTGGCCAGCCTGGCCGACGTCGTCGACGCGTTGCCGCTGGAACGTGAGGTCGTGGCGCAGGCCAACGGCCGGGAGACCGTGGATCCGGACCTGAGCGGCATGGACCGCGCCATGGCCACCCTGCGCAACGCCGTGAGCGGCGTCGTTTCGGTGCGCCGGACCGACGAAAACGTGGAGCCCCTGATCGCTCCCGAGGCGCAGTACTTCCTGCGCGCGAATCTCGCGCTGAAACTGCAGGCGGCCCGGCTCGCACTGCTGCGCGGCGAGCAGACGATCTTCGAGCAGAGTCTCGACGAGGCGGCCCACTGGCTGCGCGCCTACTACGACACCGACAGTAACGCGGTGTCGAGCGCGCTTGAATCGATCGAGGAGATACGAGGCAGCGTGCTGTCGATCGAGATACCCGATATTTCCCGGTCGCTCAGGCTGCTTCGCCAGTACAACGCGCTGGCGGAAGCGCAGCGGAACGAGCGGCCAGTACCTCCGCCGCCGCCGCAGGAGCCGCAACCGGAACCGCAGGCAAACGAAACGGACGATGCTGCGCCGGATGCGGAAGCCGACGCGCCGGCTGACGATGGCGAGCAGCCGGTGGATACCGAGACACCGCAATGAAGTTCGGCCTGCTGGTCATCGGGCTGCTGATCCTGAGCGCCATCGGCGCCAATTTCCTGCTGCAGGATCCAGGCTACGTCGTCATCAATTTCCGCAGCTACGTCATCGAGATGTCGGTGCCGGTCCTGCTGGCAATGATCCTGCTGCTGTTTTTCCTGGTCTGGCTCGCGGTCAAACTGTACCGGGCACCGCGCAAGCTCGGCGAAGCGGCGGCACGTTACCGTTCCGGCCGCGCCGGCGAGCGGCTGACGCGCGGCGTCATCGAGGTGGCGGAAGGCAATTTCGCAAAAGGCGAGCGCCTGCTCGCGCGCGCTGCCGGCGTCAGCGAGGCGCCGCTCCTTAACTACCTGCAGGCCGCGCGCGCCGCCCACCTGCTGGGCCAGGACGAGCGTCGCGACGGCTGGCTCAAACAGGCCTACGAAAAAATGCCGGGCGCGGCCAACGCCGTCCTGCTGACCCAGGCCGAACTGCAGCTCGACCAGAAACAGTACGAGCCGGCCCTTGCGACGCTGCGCCGCATCACCGACGCCGCGCCGAACCACAGCCATGCGCTGCGCCTGCTCGGCCGGCTCTATTACAAGCTGGAAGACTGGGAGAACCTGGGCGCGCTGCTGCCGAAGCTCGGGAAACACGGCCGCGTCGACGAGTCGACGCTGAACCTGTGGACGCTGCGCGTATACCAGGAGAAGTTCGAGTCCGCCGCCGACGGCGTCGCCGTCGCCACGATCTGGAAAGACGTACCGAAAAAACTCAGGGACGACCCGGCGATGCTGGAATCCTATATCGGCAACCTGGTGCGCGTCGGCTCGAATGAGCTGGCCGAAAAGGAACTCGCCGCGCGCCTGAAAAAGCGCTGGCTCACGCCGCTAGTGCGCATGTACGGCGTCGGCGAGGGACCCGATCCGCAGAAACAGCTGAAGCGCGCCGAGCACTGGCTTTCCAGCCACGGCGAAGACGTCGACCTGCTGCTCACAGCCGCGCGGCTGTGCCTGCGCAACGAGCTCTGGGGCAAGGCCCGGAGCTATCTCGAATCGGTCATCGCCTTGCGGCCCACCCCGGAGGCCTACCAGGAATACGGCCGGCTGCTGAACCGCCTCGGCGAGAGCGATGCCGCCGCGGAAGCGTTCAAGGCCGGCCTGAGCCTCGTGGCGCCGGCGCCGGTACCGGCCATCCCGCACCTCGAAGCCGATCAGGCCCCGTAGCAGCTCGATGCACTACGTCGTCACCGGCCCCGGCTACACCGGCCGCCGCGTGCTCGCACTGCTGTCGGCCGAGTCTGCCGTCGCGATCGGTCGCTCCGTGACCGATGTGCCGTCCGCCGTCCGCACGATCGCCTGCGACCTGGACGAGCTCCGCGACGGGCTGCCCGGCCTCGTCGCGCCGTATCGGCTTCTCTACACGGTGCCGCCGTCCACTGCGACGGACGGCGACGAGCGGCTTTGCCGCTTTCTGTCCGCGCTCGTGCCGCGACCGGAGCGCTTCGTTTATCTCAGCACCACCGGCGTCTACGGCGATCGCGGCGGCGCGGCCGTCGACGAGAACGACGCGCCGGCACCGCGGTCTGCACGCGGACACCGACGGCTCGCCGCGGAAGAGCGCCTGCACCGCTGGAGCGACGAACACGGCGTGGCGCTGTACCTGCTGCGCGTGCCCGGCATCTACGGACCCGGCCGCCTCGGGCTCGATCGCATTCGCGAACGTGTACCGGTCATTCGCGAAGAAGACGCGGGCCCCGGCAATCGCATCCATGTCGACGACCTCGCCGCATGCGCCGCGCAGTCACTGCAGACTGATGCTCCGCCCGGCACCTACAACGTCGGCGACGGCGATCATCGCAGCAGCACCTGGTTCGCACGGACCGTCGCGGGCTGCGCCGGTCTCGAGCCACCGCCCGAAGTGACGCGTCGCGAAGCCGAACGGACGTTCAGCGCCGCGCGCCTGTCGTTCCTGAAGGAATCGCGCCGCGTCAGCGTGGCGAAGATGCGCGACGTACTGGGCTTCTCGCCCCGCTACGCGAACGCCGAGGACGGCATCGTCGCGAGCCTCGCCGACGAGCCGTAGGCGCCCGCCCCGGCGGGCGACCGTCGCTCCCTTTGCCGTAGGAGCTCGCCCCAGCGAGCGACTTGCCCACTTTTGTCATTGCGAGGAGCGCAGCGACGAAGCAATCCACAGGCCACTCGTCACGAGGGCTGCGACCACCGGGTATGTCTTTCTTCCTCGAAAAGCCCTTAACTCGGTCGAAAGACACACCCGATGTCCG
>CALKYK010000302.1 GCA_938003715.1 uncultured Gammaproteobacteria bacterium | reverse complement strand
CAGCTGGTGCTCGGTAAAGCCGTTGCCGCCGCTGCGGCGGATGTATTCCAGCCGCGCCATCATCAGCGGATCGGCGGGCGAGGCGAACGGCAGCTTGTCGATCGCGACCACGGTCAGTGCCGGGCCTCGCACGTCGACGCCTTCCCAGAACGTGCCGGTGCCGAGCAGCACCGCGCTGCCGCTGTCGCGAAATCGCCGCAGCAGGTCGTCGCGGGGCCCGTCACCCTGCACCAGCAGCCGCCGGCCGCGGAGCGGGCGGCGATTCGCGCGTCACCAGCGGCGCGCAGCATTCAACGCACGATGGCTAGTGAACAGGCAGAACATGCCGCCCGTCGTGTACTCGAGGAGCGGCGCTACCGATTCCATCACCGCGTCGGTGTGCCCACGATCGGACGGATTCGGCAGCCCGGGCGGCAGCCAGATCAGCGCATTTTCCGCGAGCGCATAGGGGCTCGGGAATGCAAGACACCGGGCTTCGCCGAGTCCTGTACGGTTCGTGAAGTGGCCGAAGTCCTCGCCCACCGCCAGCGTTGCCGATGTGAACACCCACGCCTGGGTACCGGTGCCGAACAGGCCGCCGAGCCTCGCCGAGACGTCGAGCGGCGTTAGGTGCAGGCGCACATTGCGCTTGCCGACGTCCAGCCAGCGCAGCCCTTCCCAGGATTCGTCGTCGTTCAGGTGCTGCAGGCGCTCGGTCGCGTTCCACAGCCGTTCGTGCAGTTTCTCAAGCTCCGCCGAGCCGTCATCGACCGTCTCGAGGCCCTCGAGCAGCGTTTTCATCGCTGCAACCAGCGTGACGAGCGGCAGATGCAGCGCTTCGCGCAGTGCTGAAAGCTCGTAGCGCCCTTCATCGCGCGGTGCCTCGGCGCGCAGCTCGCGCACGGCCTGCGCCATGTCGTCGAGCCGCCGCTGAAGTTCCGGCTGCCCGAGCCCGAGCGTCGCGGCGCGCAGCTCGTCGCCGAGCCGCTTGAGCTCGCGACTGCCGATGGAGATGCCGAAAAACTGCGCCGCCAAGTCCGGCAGCTGGTGCGCCTCGTCGAGAATGATCGCCTCGGCGCCGGGCAGGAACTCGACGAAACCCTCCTCTCTAAATGCGAGGTCGGCGAGCAGCAGGTGGTGGTTGACGACCACCAGGTCCGCTTCCTGCGCCGCGCGCCGTGCCCGGACGACGTGACATTCCTGGTACAGGGGGCACTCGGCCCCGAGGCAGTTGTCCGCGGTCGAGGTCACGAGCGGCCAGACCGCCGCGTCCTCCGCGACGTCGGTCAGCTCGGCGCGGTCGCCGCTTCGGGTGCGGTGCCGCCATTCGCGAACCGCGTCGAGGTCACCGGCCATGGCGTGCGTCGCCAGCTGCGGCGCCACGTCCTCTAGCCGGTGCAGGCAGAGATAGTTTGCGCGCCCTTTCAGGAGTGCCGTCGTGACCGGCCTGCCGATCGCGCGGCTGACCAGCGGCAGGTCGCGATGATAGAGCTGGTCCTGCAGCGCCTTGGTGCCGGTCGAGATGATCGTCTTCTTCCCGGACAACAGCGCGGGAACGAGGTAGGCAAAAGTCTTGCCGGTCCCGGTGCCGGCCTCCACGACGAGTTGCCCGGATTCGGCCAGCGTCTCGGCGACCGCCTCGGCCATCCAGGCCTGGCCTGCGCGTGGTTTGAAGCCCGGCAGCGTCTTGCCGAGCGGCGAATCCGCGCCGAAGTATTCACTGATCGCCGTCACGCCGCGATCATACCCGTGTTCGACAGCTCCCGTTTCCGCGTTTGTCGGCGGAATCGCCGCAGGCGGTGGAGAGGCTCAGCGATCCCCGGCGATGCGGCGCAGGAGATGCTGGTCCGCTTTGATCGAAATCCGGAGATAGGGTCCTTCCGCGGTATAGCGGGCGGCGCTGAAATCGCTGTCGTGGAAACCGGCTACGTTGTAGCCGACGGTGACCCAGATGTTGTCGCGCACGTTGTAGCCGACGTCGAGACCGAAGCCGTAGTCGATGACGTCGGATTCCCAGGCGTGGTAGACGCTGGTGTGCGCGCCCCAGTCCCAGCGATTGCGGAAGCCGCGCCGGAAGTCGACGCCGACCAGGTCGGTGAATCCCGAGTACTCCGCACCGTCGAACGTGTTCCTGACGTACTTGAACGCGTACTGCAGCGAGAGCTGGGTGCGCGCGCGCAGGCGGCGATTGGCGTTGAAGTTGTTGATCAGGCGCCGGCTCTCCTCGACCCGGTCGGCGAGCTCGGTGTCCTCGACGACGAAATCGATACGGTTCAGGAACGACCACCGGCTCTCGGCGAGGCGCCAGGCCCAGCCGAATTTCAGGTCCGCTGCCGTCGTTTTCGCGCCGGAGATGTTGTCCGAGTTGAACAGGGTCAGGCCGGCCGAGAGGCCGTGGCCGCGACTCGGCTCCCGGTACCAGCCGGTCAGCAGCGACGTGCGCTCCTCGGAGTCGGAATTACGGTACTCGATGCGGCTGTTCGCGCTCCACGCGTCCGCCTGGTACGCGGCGCCGACGTAGCCCGCGACGAAGTCGTCGTTCCGCGATCCCGACGCGAGTTCGCGCTCGGAATCGAACTGCCGCAGCGCCGGTTCGCGGAGCGTGTTGCTCTGGTCGAGACCGACGTAGAGTGCCCACTGGTCGGACAGCATGCAACCCTGCACGAGTACGAGATTGGAGACCGGGCGCGGGCCGAATTCGCTGCTTTCGCTAACCAGGGAGGTGTTCAGCTGCGCGCGGCTCCATGGCGTCGCCCGCACGCCGAGACGGGTCATCGTCGAGTCGAGCAGCGGGCCGTCCGCTTCCTCGTACTCGGCGAAGACCTCGACACCGTCCAGCACGCGATAGTCGGCACCGACGACGACGGTGGTCGGGAAGTCGGCGCTTTCCGCCTCGCCCGACAGCGCAACGCTGCCGTTCGCCCGGACGGTCAGCCGGCCGATTTTCTTCGACAGCGCCGCCTCGGCGAGATTGCTCTCGTTGACCTGGCCATCGTCGAACTCGTCGGACGCATGCGATACGCCGGTCGCTGCCGTGAAGCTGCCGGCGTCGTAGCGAAGCTGCGCGCGCGCCGTGTTGCGGATCGCGTCCGTGTCCAGGTTCTGTTGCCAGCTCGCCTCGCCGTCCAGGTACCAGCGCTCGGCAAACCGTGCCCGCGCGTCGACGCCGACTTTGCGCACGCCCGTGTCGGCACTGTTCTGCTGCCCGAGGCCGAATCCGTCCTCGACTTCCCGCAGGTAGGCGCGGACGTCGACGCTCTCGCCCTGGTGCTCGAGCGACAGCGAGTGCGCGGTGCCATCCGTCTCGACGCCGTTTTCGGTGCGGCTGCTCGAGGCGATTTCGGCCTTGACCAGCGTTTCCGGATTGACCTGCCAGCGCAGGTCGACGCCGGTCAGTCGCGCCTCGGCGCCCTGCTGCCCTTCGTCGATATGGCTGACGCCCACCTCGAACGTATCGTCCTCGGTGCGCAGCGAAGCGCGGCCGCCCGCAATGATTTCCTCGTTGGCGTCGGAGTTGCTTTCGTACTCGGCCACGATGAACACCGGGTTGAACGCCTCGTCCCGGCTCAGCACCGGCTCCTTGAAGTAGACCGTGCCGTCGAGCGGATCGAGCGTGTAGTCGAGGAAACGCGCCAGCGTCGTCGACGAAATGACGCGTCCGGTGTCGAAGCGGTCACGCACCTCGATGCGTATCGATTCGCTGTTCGCAATCAGCGGCGCAGCGGACAGGCGGTACAGGCCGGACGTGCCGTCGCCGCGCAGCTCGTCGCGGACGAAGGACTGGTTCGTTTCGCTCGCGAATACGCTGTAGCCGGCGTTGCGTCCGCGGTAGCCGCTCTTCAGCCCGTTGA
>CALKYK010000301.1 GCA_938003715.1 uncultured Gammaproteobacteria bacterium | reverse complement strand
CAGGGTCCATTCCGCTGTCCCGAAGCGAAACTGCGACAGGCCCGCGGTGATCGTAGTATCGCCCCCGGCATCGAAGCTCCGCCGAACCGCGACGCGCGAGCCCGTTTCGCTGCTTTCCGCGCCGGCGGCCTCCAGCCAGAGGTCATCGGCACCTGCAAGCGGCGAGGCCGCCACCAGCACCAGCAACAGGAAGCGCGCCGCTCTCATTGTGAACCTGCCGGGGTCAGGCGGAACACGATCAGCTCGCGGAACTCGCGGTCGCCGAAATACTCCTCGCGCTTCAGCCGCAGGTCGAACTCGCGCTCGTTCAGCGGCACGCGGCGCGTGTGCTGGCGTCGGGTCCCGATCTGCCACCAGCCCGCCGGCAGCGGCACGCGGTCCGCGCGCTCGCCGGGCTCGACCCCGGTCCGCTCGGCCAGCGCGTCGCTCAGGTACAGCACCTTGCCGTCGCCGTCGATGGCGCCGTACAGGTCACCGAGCAGGTCGACCGCGATCTGCGCATACTCCTTCGCAGTGAGCTCGGTAAAGGTGATGCGCTGGAACTCGTAGCCCTCCGATTCGCCGCTGTGCGTGCGAATGTTCACCAGCCGCAGCCCGGAGGGCGTCGCCAGGCCTTCATTCGTCAGCCGGCCGGATTCGCCGCTTTCGATCAGGCGCCGAAGCGGGTGGCCCGGTTCGAACGGCAGCACGGTCGTGTAGTGGCAGCCGATCAGCTCGCGCGGGGATTCGTGCAGGACCTCGGCGAACCTCGGGCTGACGGCGATGATCTGTTCGCTGTCACGGTCGAGCAGCAGCTCCATGTCGTGCGTGGTGTGGACGAAGCTTTCGCTGATTTTTTCGGCGCGCTCGCCGGTCGCGGTGACGAACTGCAGGCGCTCGAACAGTCGATGTATCAGCTCGACGACGATGGCGGACGTCGTGGCGACGCCGATCAGGGCGAACGAGAAGACCAGCATGAACTGAAGCTGCGCCGCGCCGCCGGCGATCACGCCGTAGCCTGAGAGATCGCCGTCGACGAACCCCGGCACGGCCTCCCAGAGCGCGGGCACGCCCAGCTGTTCGAGCTTGAGTCGAAGCTCCGGGCTGTCGCGCAGCGCCACGGCCCAGGCGACGAACAGCGTGTAAGCGGTGACCGAGTACTGCACGCCGAGGCGAACGACGAGCCCGAGTGCGACGACCGGGAGTGCAAAGAACAGCGCGAACGCGGGTGACGCGAGGCCACCGAGCATCGACCACACCCACGCAAGTCCGGTGACGGCGATGATGTTGATCGCCACGTGGAACGCCATGACGCCGCGCATCGTGGAAACGAAATCGAGGGATCGCGACAGCGCGGAATAGCCAATGGCGAGCGCAAAGGTGGTCCACAGCACCGTCGACAGGTCGATGGCGAGCAGCTCCAGCGCCCAGGCGACCATGTACGCGCCGGTCAGGATGACCAGCATCAGGGGCCAGCTCGAATCGAACAGCACCCGCCGTTCCGTCAGGTCGACGCTGTGCTTCGCCGCCGTCAGCTTGCCGCCGCCGCGAATCATGGCGCCTCCACCCGGTACTCGCCGTACAGGACGTCGTCGAAGCCGTTGTCGCTCAGCACGTTGTTGGCGAGCCGCGGAACCGCCTCGACAATCCGCGCGTCCGGATACTGGAGGTCGAGGATGCGAATACCTGCCTGCCGATTGCGCAGCGCATGGTTCCCGTCGAGCAGCGGCGTCGCGCCGATCGTGATGAGGCCGTCGATCGTCTGGCCGATAACCGAGTTGTTGCGCAGCGTGGCGCTGATCGGCTGCAGCCCGACCGCGACGATGCCGTAGCCATTGTTGTACACCTCGTTGTCGCTGACCTGCAGCCCGTCGGCATCGACGATCAGCAGCCCGACCTGCTCATGTCGGGCAATTTCATTGCCGGCGACGTTCGAATTCCTGAGTTGGCGCAGCTGCATGCCCACGCCGCGGCTGCCGATCAGCCGGTTGTCGCTGACCGTCGCCTGCGCGTCCAGGAGCATGAAACCCGAGCCGGCAAATCCTTCAGCGCGATTGCCGCGAACATCGATGACGACGTTCGCGGCGACGAGACCGTCGCGACCGCCGACGAATCGGTTGCCGGCGACCCGGACCTCGTTGATGCCGGCCAGCGGTTCGCCGGCCATGACGATCCACACGGCGCTGCTGCGGTGGTCCCGAAACTCGTTGTCCGTCAGCGCAACCACGGCGGATTCACCACCGAGCCGCACGCCGTAATCGCTCGCGGAGAACACGCTGTCGCGCACCGACAGGCCGTCGACGTCCGTTCCCAGAATGCCGATTGAGGCATTGCGGATTCCGATGCCCGCAATATCTGTGCGCGCGCCGCGTACCTCGATGCCGATCCCGCCGCCAGCATCGAGTGCAAAATCGCGCAGTGCCACGTCTTCTGCAACGATGTCGAGCAGCGGCACCGGCTCGTCGACCTGGCCGGTGCGTCGAAGCAGCGTCTCGTCCCTCGAATCTCCGGCAACCGTCAGGCCGTGTCGTGCGACGACCGGCGGCAGCGGCACTTCGATGTCGATGCGCGGCGCCTCGATCCGGATCGTGACCGGATGCGGTGCCCGCATCGCCATGAACAGCGCCGTGCGCAGCGATCCCGGGCCGCGATCGAGACTGCTGGTGACGGCGATCTCACGCGGAAAGCCGGCGTCGTCGGCGTCCCGCGCCGATTCGACGAATTTGCCGAGCCCGGCCAGCGCACCGAGTGCGACCAGGATCAGCAACGGAGACCAGGTTGTCAGATTGCGGCGCATGCGGATTCCGGCCGCCTGGCAACGATGACCTTGTGCCACGAACGTGCAACCAGCCGATCGGCAAGCAGCAGGTCGAGCGGCAGCGATGCTGCGGTGGCAATCGCTGCAAGACTGG
>CALKYK010000300.1 GCA_938003715.1 uncultured Gammaproteobacteria bacterium | reverse complement strand
CCTCCGAGGATGCAGCCCTGTTGCTCGGCTCCATGGCCGGCATCGATCCGCGCGATTCGACGTCCGCCGATCACCCGGTGCCGGATTACCGCGCCGCGCTGGACAAGTCGGTCAATGGACTGAAGATCGGCATCGTGCGCCAGCATTTCGACCCGGGTCTCGATGCCGGGTGCGGGGAAAAGGTCCGGGACGCGCTGTCGATCCTCGAGGCGGAGGGCGCAACGCTGGTCGACGTCGATTTGCCGAACCTGGACCTCTCCGTGCCCACCTACTACGTCGTCGCGCCCGCGGAGTGTTCTTCCAACCTCTCGCGCTTCGACGGCGTGCGTTTCGGCCACCGTGCAAAAAACCCTGAAGACCTGCTCGATATGTACTGCCGCACACGCGGCGAGGGCTTCGGCGCCGAGGTCAAGCGCCGCGTGATGACCGGCACCTACGTCCTGTCCGCGGGCTACTACGACGCGTACTACCTGAAAGCGCAAAAGGTGCGCCAGCTCATCAGCCGCGATTTCGCGAACGCGTTCGAATCGGTCGACCTGATTGCGGGACCGACCGCCCCGACCACCGCGTTTCTCATCGGCGAAAAAACCGACGACCCGATTACGATGTACCTGAACGACATCTACACGATCGGCGCGAATCTCGCCGGACTGCCCGGCATATCGCTACCCTGCGGCTTCGTCGACGGGCTGCCGGTCGGGCTGCAGCTGGTCGGGCCGCATTTCGCCGAGGACGGTCTGCTGCAGTGCGCGCACCAGTACCAGCGTCTCACCGACTGGCACGAAAAGGCGCCGGAGGCCTTCGCATGAGCGCCCGCTGGGAGCCGGTCATCGGCCTCGAAATTCACACCCAGCTCGCGACGAAGAGCAAGATTTTCTCCGGCGCTTCAACCGCCTACGGCGCGGAGCCGAATACCCAGGCCTGTCTCGTCGACCTCGGTTACCCTGGCGTGCTTCCGGTGCTGAACGCGGAAGTCGTGCGCATGGCCGCGTGCTTCGGCCTCGCCGTCAACGCGACCGTCGCCCGCCGCTCGGTGTTCGCTCGCAAGAACTACTTCTACCCGGACCTGCCGAAGGGCTACCAGATCAGCCAGTACGAGCTGCCGATCGTAGAGCACGGCGAGCTCCGGATACGCGGCGACGACGGCAACGAGAAACGCATCGGCATCACGCGCGCGCACCTGGAGGAGGACGCCGGCAAGTCGGTGCACGAGAATTTCGACAACGCCTCCGGCATCGATCTCAATCGCGCCGGCACGCCGCTCCTGGAAATCGTGTCCGAGCCGGACCTCAGTTCGGCGCGAGAGGCGGTCGAGTACATGCGCAAGATCCATTCGATTGTCCGCTACCTGGGCATTTCCGACGGCAACATGCAGGAAGGATCGTTCCGCTGCGATGCAAACGTTTCCGTACGTCCGCGCGGCGAAAAGAAACTCGGCACGCGCACCGAGCTCAAGAACCTGAACTCGTTCCGTTTCGTCGAGAAGGCGATCAATTTCGAGATCGAGCGGCAGATCGAGGTGCTGGAGGACGGCGGCAAAGTCGTGCAGGAGACGCGACTTTACGATGCCGACCAGGATTCGACGCGCTCGATGCGCTCGAAGGAGGAGGCGAACGACTATCGTTACTTCCCGGATCCCGACCTGCTCCCGGTCGAACTCGACGACAGCTTCATCGAGTCCATCCGTGAGTCGCTGCCCGAATTGCCGGATGCAAAACGCGAACGATTCGTCGAGCAGTACGCGTTGAAGCCGGCAGATGCGGACATCCTGACGGTGAGCCTGCCGGTTGCCGACTACTTCGAGGCGGTGGCTGCACGAACGTCGGCGAAGGCACAGGTGGCGGCCAACTGGGTCATCGGTGATCTCTCCGCGGCGCTCAACCGCGCCGGCCTGGAAATCGGCGACAGCCGCATTGCACCCGATGCGCTTGCCGTGCTGATCGACCGCATTGGCGACAACACGATCTCCGGCAAGATCGCGAAGGAAGTGTTCGACGCCATGTGGGCGGGTGAGGGCGGCGCCGACGACATCATCGAAGCGCGGGGCCTGAAGCAGATCACCGACACCGGCGCGATCGAAAGCATTGTCGACGAAGTGATCGCCGCCCATCCCGGCCAGGCCGCCGAGTACCGCGCCGGCAAAACGAAGCTGCTGGGCTTTTTTGTCGGCCAGGTCATGCAGCGCACCGGCGGCAAGGCGAACCCGGGCCAGGTGAACCAAATACTGAAAGAAAAGCTCGAATAAACCGATGTCACAGAAAGATTCGGTTATTCCATTCGTTTTCGAAACGCTGCCGGTGCGCGGCTCGATCGTGCAGCTCGACGGCGCCTGGCAACGCATGCAGCTCGGGCATGACTACGTGCGTCCCGCCGCGGAAATCCTCGGTCACGCAGCGGCTGCGACGGCGCTGATCGCGCAGAGCCTCAAGTTCGACGGCACCGTGACGCTGCAGATCTCCAGCGACGGGCCGCTCGGCATGCTCGTCATGCAAAGCACCGACGAGTTGCACCTGCGCGGCATGGTCACGGCGAAGAAAGTCGACGAATCCACCACCTTTGCCGAGCTCGCGGCGGACGCGCACTGTGCGGTCACGGTCGACGCCGGCGCCATGGAGCAGCCCTACCAGGGCATCGTCGAAATGGATTCGGAATCCCTTGCGCGGAGCCTCGAGAACTATTTCTCGCGCTCGGTCCAGGTGCCGAGCCACCTCAAGCTGTGCACCGCGGACACGCACTGCGGGGGCATCCTGCTGCAGCACCTGCCCGGCGCCGACGAAGCGCTGCCGGAAGACGACTGGCGTCGCCTCGGCCTGCTTGCCGGCACGCTGCGTGCCTCCGACCTGGTCGCCGGCGCCACGCCCGACCTTCTGAAAAAGCTCTTCGCAGAGGAC
>CALKYK010000299.1 GCA_938003715.1 uncultured Gammaproteobacteria bacterium | reverse complement strand
TGAACCCCGCCGCGGGCTGCCTGCCGATCCTGATCCAGATGCCGTTCTTCCTCGCGTTCTACTGGGTGCTGCTGGAAAGCGTCGAAATGCGCCAGGCACCGTTCGCGCTTTGGATCACCGATCTCTCGTCGCGCGATCCGTATTTCATCCTGCCGATCATCATGGGTGCGGCGATGCTGTTCCAGCAGAAGCTGAACCCGGCGCCGGCGGATCCGGTGCAGGCGAAGGTGATGCAGATCATGCCAATCATCTTCACCGTCTTCTTCGCCTTCTTCCCGTCCGGGCTGGTGCTGTACTGGGTGACGAACACCGTGCTGTCGATTGCCCAGCAGTGGTACATCAACAAGGTCGTCCACGAGGAGGCGACGGCGCGCAAGGGCGGCGGCAAGAAGAAAAAGGACAAAGCACAGTCCTGAAGCCGCGGGGTCGGCATGAGCGAAAGACCCGACTACGTCAGAGACACGATCGTTGCCGCAGCGACCCCGCCCGGCCGCGGCGGCATCGGTATCGTGCGCATCTCCGGTGCGGAAGCAGGCACCATCGGCAAGCGCATGCTCGGCGAACTGCCGCAACCGCGCTACGCAACCAGCGCGACGTTTCGCGACGCAAAAGGCGAGCCCGTCGATTCGGGCATCGCCCTGTATTTTCCAGAACCGAACTCGTTCACCGGAGAATCAGTGCTGGAACTGCACGGGCACGGCGGGCCGGTCGTCATGTCACTGCTCGTCGACGCGGCGTGTGCGCTCGGTGCGCGGCGCGCCGGTCCGGGCGAGTTTTCGCAACGCGCGTTCCTGAACGGCAAACTCGATCTTGCGCAGGCCGAAGCGATCGCCGACCTGATCGACAGCGGCACGGGCCAGGCCGCGCGGGCGGCGCATCGCTCGCTGTCGGGCGCGTTCTCCGCGGCCGTCGATACTCTGGCGGAGCAACTGATCCGGCTGCGCATGCACGTCGAAGCCGCGCTCGATTTCCCGGAGGAGGAAATCGACTTCCTGTCCGACCACGAGCTGCTGAATGAAATCGGGCGCGCACAGTCATCGTTCGCGGCACTGCGCGAGCGCACGGCCGTCGGCCGTGTGCTGCGAGACGGATTCCGTGTCGTCATTGCCGGCAAACCCAACGCCGGCAAGTCCAGCCTGCTGAACTACCTGTCCGGTCAGGAGGCCGCTATCGTTACCGAGGTTGCCGGCACCACCCGTGACATCCTGCGCGAGCGCATCGACTTCGACGGACTCGCCGTCGAGCTGGTCGACACGGCCGGTCTTCGCGACGACCCGGACCGCATCGAGGCGGAGGGCATTCGTCGCGCGCGTGAAGCGCTGGGGTCCGCCGATGCCGCGTTGTGGATCGAGGACGCCACCACGGCCGAGGTGACACGACCGTCGGTGCCGGACGGCATCCCGGTGCTCAGGCTGCGTAACAAGATCGACGTCAGCGGCGACGCGCCAGGCGCAGTGTCCGGCGAAAAGGACTGTCTGAACGTGTCGGCGCGCACCGGCGCCGGCATCGATGCGCTGAAAAGCGCCCTGCGCGAGCTCGCTGGCTATCGCGATCTGGGCGAGGGCGCCTTTACCGCGCGCCGCCGCCACTTGGAAGCGATAGCCGCTGCTGAACGCCACTTCAACGCCGGACGCGACGCGCTCGAACACGATCGCGCCGGCGAAATATTCGCCGAGGAACTGCGTCTTTCGCAGGCGGCGCTCGGCGAGATCACCGGGGAGGTGACCGCGGACGACCTGCTGGGTCGGATCTTCAGCGAATTCTGCATCGGCAAATGATTGAAGATGACCTGAAACCCGCGTAAAAGAGAGCGAACTTCCTGGGCAAACACGGGAGCACGTCATGAAGCGCATCGCTCTGATTCTTTTCCTCGTTCACTTTTCCGCCGCTGCAACCGCGCAGCAGGGTGGTCTGAGCTACAACTACCTGCAGGGTTCGTTCGGCCAGGTCGATGTCGACGACGCAGGCATCGACGTCGACGGTGACGGGCTCGGCATCAGCGGGCTGTTCGCAATCGATCAGAATTTTCACCTGTTCGGCGAGTACCAGACGGCCGATCTCGATTTCGGCGTCGACCTGAACACCTGGGAGTTCGGCGTCGGTTACCACTCGTCGATGTCGCCGAACCTGGACGTCATCGGCAATCTCGGCTACTTCAACGTCGAACTCGACGCGCCCGGCTTCGGTTCGCCCGACGACGGCGGATTGCTGGTAGGCCTCGGGCTGCGCGGCAAGGTGTCGAGCGCGGTCGAACTTTACGGCGGGCTCGACTACGTCGACTTCGACGATTCCGACGGCGAAACGCGGGCCCACGCGGGCTTCCTTCTCGGTCTTACGCCGACCTTCGGGCTCGGCCTGAAGCTCAGCCTCTGGGACGACTTCAACATCTACCAGCTGAATGCGCGCATCGAATTCGACTGACGTCGCGCCGACAACACAGTTCGGAAGCCCCGCCCGCGAGCGGGGCTTTTTTTTGCGCAAATCACCGGAATGCAGGCAGGACCGTCCGTTGTAAAAGCGCGACAAACGCCGGGAAAAGGGCCCCGGATCGCGCCTCCATTTAACAATAACCGGACCTTGCCACAATTTTGTGAACTGACGCTCAGCTTATTCTGCTGAAGCGCATAGCCTCCTTGCCACTGAGGTGCTGCATTGCAGTACCGGACTTGGGCAACAAAGGAGAACGGCATGACTCGTTCAATTCTCTTAATCGCTTTGCTCGCGTTCGCTTCGGCGGCCGGCGCGCAGGGCTTCGACTACAACTACGTGACGCTGGGCTACAGCCAGGTCGACTTCGACGACGTAAACATCGACGGTGACGGCATCGAGCTCGCTGGCTCCTTCGCAATCAACGAAGACTTCCACGCATTCGGCAGCTACGGCCAGGCCGATCTCGACGGCGGTATCGATGCCAGCGAACTCAGCATCGGCCTCGGCTACAACCACTCGCTGTCGCCGGCGGTGGACTTTGTCGGCTCGGTTTCGTACGAGTACGTCGAAATCGACGTCGCGGGCCTCGGCTCCGTCGACGACAACGGCTTCGGCCTCGGGATCGGGCTGCGTTTTCATCCGGCCGACAAGATCGAAGTCGACGCCGGCATCCAGTACGTTGACCTGAGCGACAGCGGCAGCGACACCGGCTTCGGTGCCGGATTCCAGTACTACATCACCGATGCAATCACGATCGGTGTCAGTGCGGAATGGGCCGACGACGTGTCGCGTTACGGGCTCGGCGGACGCTTTTACTTCGGTAACTGAGCGCACGACCCATGAAAAGAAAAACCCCGCTTCGGCGGGGTTTTTTTTGACCCGTGCAGACGCACGACCGTCAGATATCGATGCGCGCCGCGTCCTGGTCGGAAATGCCGATCCGCTGCAAGAGCACCTCCCAGCGCGGGTCGGAATGGAGCACGTCGAACAGCACGTACATGCGGATCTCGGTCAGCCAGTCATCTCGTTCTTCGTAAGCGCGATCGAGCCACTCGAAGCACACGTCGACATTGCCGCGATTGACCTCGACGAGCGCCATGATCGTCGGGCGCGTGCCAGCCTTTGTCATTGTCTCGATCTGCGCCTGCAGCTCGTCGTCGCGCCCGAGATCGTAGAGCGTAAGGGCCCGGCCCAGGTTGGCATTGTCTGCGCCGATCGCACTGAAGCGGTCGTACGCGAGTTCGGCTTCGCCGCGCCAGTAGGCGTGCAAAGCTTCGTTGACCCGCACCGTCGTAGAGTCGGGCGAGATGGCGCGCATCCGCTCGATCAGCGCGGCCCCGTCCTCGATGCGCCCGAAAGCCATGTAAGTGCTCGCCAGGTTGCCGAGCACCGACATCGAGACCGGGTCGCGCTCGAGGGCGGCTTCGTATAGCGAAAGCATACGCTCCCTGCGGCCGAACATTCCGTTCAGCACGGCGGCGGAATTCATCACGCTGGCGCTGCCGGGCTCCAGTTCACGCGCGCGCTTGATCAGCTCCGCGGCGCGCACGAAATCCCAGTCGTGGTACATCGCGATCCAGCCGAGATTCGACCACGCGCGGGCGAGACCGGGATCGATGGCAATCGCGCGTTCGGCCGAGGCCCGCGCACGGGCAAACCCTTCGGCGATCGGCAGGAAGCCCATGCCGGTCATGTTGGTCTGGATCGTGCCGAGCTCGACCCAGGCCTCGGCGTATTCAGGATCGATGGCCAGCGCCTGGGTCAACAGCCTCGTCGCCTCGGTCATGCTTGACTCGCTGCGCACCTCGTCGGCGGCCTTGGCCCTGAGATAGAGCTCGTAGGCGTGCGGATCGGTCGTACGCACCTTCGGCACGGCGCCGAGCAGGGTAACTTTCAGCGCATCGACCACAGCGGCGGCGATTTCGTCCTGGATCGCGAACACGTCGGTGAGCGTCCGGTCCCAGGTGTGCGACCACAGGTGATATCCGTCCGAGGCCTTGATCAGCTGCGCGGTGATGCGGATGTCGTCGCCCGACTTGCGCACGCTACCCTCGAGGATATGCGCCACGTTGAGTTGCGCAGCGATATCCGGAATCGTCGCGTCGCTGCCTTTGAAGCGAAAAGCGGACGTGCGCGCGGCGACCTGCAGCTCCGGTATCCGGGCCAAAAGGTTCAGCAGCTCCTCCGACAGCCCGTCGGAAAAATACTCGTTGTCGGCGTCGGCGCTCATGTTGACGAACGGCAGCACCGCGATCGACTGTGCCGGGGCGGCAGCCGAAGCGAGCGCGGTATCGGGCGTAGCCGTTCGTTTCGGTAACAGCCGGTCGAGGGCGAGCCCGGCGATCGCGATGAACAACAGGACGATGACGGCCACGTCGAGCTTGCGCGCGGTCTGCTGCGTGATGGACTTGTCGCGGTCGACCTCTTTCTCGAGCTTCACGCCCTCGGGCGTAATCTCGTACACCCACGAGAACACGACGACGAGCGGGAATCCGATCGCGAGCAGCAGGAACACGAAGCGACCGGTCCAGTCGGGCAGTCCGAGCAAAGAAATGCCGACGTCGGCCACCTGCATGATCAGCCAGGCAGCGACGATGTACAGAAGCGCGACGCGAAAGACGTTGCGTCGCCTGAGTTCAGCAAATAGCGACATGCGTTCCGTCGGGCAGCGGACAGCCTTCCATCATGAAGTAAAGCATACGCTTGTCAATGCTACCGGATGGTCAGCCGAGGAGGCCCTCGCGACGGTACAGCCTCGCGCAGATCCAGGTCAGGATCGCGCCGATGGCCAGCGTGCCGATGACGGAAACGGCGATGTGCAGCGGGTTCAGGGGCTCGTTCTTGATCAGGTCGACGAGCAGCAGGTGCTGCGACAGGCTGGGGATGAACATCAGCGCGGTCGACGGCCGCACCATCAGGATCGACACGACCAGGATCGGCATCGTCGGCGCCAGCAGCACGACGCTGACCCAGGTCTGCGCCTCCTTGAAGCTCTTCGTGAACGACGCAACGAGCGTCATCAGCGATGCGCCGACGAGCGCGAACGGTGCGAGCAGCAGGAACGCGACAGGCACGACGTCGATGCCGAAGTTCGGCGTCATGCCGAGGTCCTGAAGCGGCACGAACTTCAGCGTGACGTAAAACGACGTCAGGCTGAGCGCGAGCGAGATCGCCATGAAAAAACACGCGGCAAATATCTTGCCGAATATCAGGTTGTCCCGTTTGACCGGCAGGCACAGGAGCGGTTCGAGCGAGCCGCGCTCGCGTTCGCCGGCGGTGGCGTCGATGGCGAGGTTCATGCCGCCGGTCAGGATCGCGAAAATGAAAAAGTAGCTCATCATGCCGAGCAGGATCGCGGAGCGGCCGCTCGGCGTCGACACGTCGACCTCGTCGATGTTCAGCGGCCGCATGATGACCGGCGACACGCCGCGAACGACGAGGCGCATTCCCGCGAGTTCCTGGTTGTAGGCGTTCAGCGCCCGGCGCGCGCGCCGCGTTTCGCGCTCGGCCTGGGTATTGGCCTGGTCGGTGATGACCTCGATCGTCGCCGGCACCAGCTTTGCAAGGTCCTCGCCGAAGTCCGGCGGGATGACCAGCACAACGTCGTGATCGCCGCGGCTCACGCCGGCGATCGCTGCATCGCGCGATTCGGGTCCGTCGACGACGACGATGTTGTTGCTCTCGAGAAACGCCACCAGGTTCGGTGCGTGCTCGCGGCCGATGACCGGCAGCTCGAGCGGCTGGCTGGCATCGGGCAGCGACTGCTTCAGCGACAGGTTGATGACAAATGCGAACAGGATCGGGCCGAACAGCGGCCCCATCAGCAGCGCAGAGATCAGGGTGCGGCGGTCGCGAAAGTTGTCGCGCACTTCCTTGCCGAACACGGTGCGGATCGTCTTCATTCGACCGGCTCCACCCTGTCCAGCGCCTTGACGAACGCCTCTTCCAGGTCGTCGCAGCCGGTGCGCTCACGTATGCCGTCCGGCGAATCGTGCATCGCGACCTGGCCTGCAGCGATGATGACGATCTCGTCGCAGAGTGCGGCGACTTCCTGCATGACGTGGCTGGAAAACAGCACGCACTTGCCGAGTTCCTTAAGCCGCCTGATCAGGTCACGCAGGCTGCGTGTCGCCATCACGTCGAGCCCGTTCGACGGCTCGTCGAGGATGACGTTGTTCGGCCGGTGCACGAGCGAACGCGCCAGCGCGACCTTCGTCCGCTGCCCCTGCGAAAAGCCTTTCGTGCGCCGGTCGGCGAAATCGCCGATGTCGAGCGCATCGATGACTTCCTGAACACGCGCGTCGATGCCGTCGCGCGCCATGCCGTACAGGTTCGCGTAGTAGGCGATGTTCTCGCGCGCCGTCAGGTGCGGGTAGAGGCCGGCCCCGTGCGGCAGCGTGCCGATACGCGCCCGGGCGTCGAGGCTTTGCCGGACGACGTCGATACCGTCGATCGTCGCAATGCCCTGGTCCGGCTTCAACACCGTGTACAGCACGCGAAGCGTCGTCGATTTGCCGGCGCCGTTAGGCCCGAGCAGGCCGGTGATGCGCCCGTCCTCGGCCTTGAATGACACCCCGCGCACGGCTTTGACCTCGCCGAACGACTTGTGCAGGTTGTCGACGACGATCATGGCGCGGGCCCTGCGAAATCGAGAAAGAATGGCATCGCGTGCAGCCGCCGCATGCAATCCGCTTCCAGCGTCTCGACGTCCGCGGTGGCGACGAAATCGCCGATGATGTCGGGAACACAGCCACGCGGTGCGAGGCCGTGCCCCTGGCGCTCGCCGACCAGGTGCCGCGCATTGCCGAAGTCGACCGCGGCCAGGTCCGCGTAGGCGGGCGGCGTAATCGGGTCCGCCTCGCCGGACAGGAGCAGCACCGGCACGTCAGTCTGCACCGGCATTTTGAATTCGGGATCGAGCACGCCTTCCGGCCACACCGAACAGATCGCGTCCAGCGCATCGAGCTGCAGCGGTCCGATGTAGGTCGCGTCCAGCGCATCAGCCGTGACCTCCGCGGTCTCGAAGTAGGGCGCGTCCTCGGTGCAGACCACCGCGTTGTGCATGCCGATGCTCAGCGATTCGGACATGTTTTCTGCAATCATCAAAAACTGCGCGGCGAGCGGCGCGTAGTTGCCGGACGCCGCCTCGCTGATCAGGAGTGGCAACAGCGCGATCGAGCTCGGGTGGTAGCTCAGCAGGCGGACGGCGCCGGCCAGTTCGGCATCGCTGAAGCGTATTTCGTCCGGCTTTGCAGTCAGCGGGTGCGGCAGGCGGACCGTTACCGCATCGTTCCTGAGCGACGCGATCATCGTGTCGAACGTTGTGCGCAGATCGGGGAAACGCTCGCTGCAGTGCTCGTCCTCGGCGCAGCGGTCGATGATGGCGTCGAGCGCGTTCTGCGCCTCGATCGCGATGCCTGGACCGAGCGCGATCTGCGGCGCGACGACGCCGTCCAGCACTACAGTGCGGGTCGTCTCCGGGTGACGGCGCAGGTAGTGCTGCGCAACACGTGAGCCGTAGGAAATGCCGTACAGGTTCAACTGCGGGTAGCCGAGCGCCTGGCGCAGCGCCTCGAGGTCACTGACCGCGACGCTCGTGGTGAAGAAGCGCGGATCGTGCGGCAGCTCGTCCAGGCATTTCTGCGCCTGCTCGATCGTCTGTTCACGCGAATAGCGCCCTTCGATCAGCTCCTCGTCCGCCTCGCAGGTCATCGGTGCCGACCGACCGGTGCCGCGCTGGTCGACGAGCAGGATGTCACGATTGCGCCGCACATCCTCGAATGCCTGCGCATACGAAGCATAGAACTCGGTCGAGGCCTGGCCCGGCCCGCCGGCGATCGGCACGAACGGGTCCGGCTGCGGCTCGAGCGACAGTGCGGGCACGACGGCGACGAACAGTGTGATCGTTCCGTCGCCGGGCGCCTCCGGGTTCAGTGGTCGCTCGAAGGTCGCGCAGCGCGCCTTGATGCCGGGAAAACCCTCGCCGGCGCGAATTCGGCAGTCCTCGAGCGGAAGCGTCGCCGCCCCCTGGGCGGCAAGGGGCGGAGCGGCCGCAAGCCACGCCATCGCTGTCGTTACCAGGGCAGCAATTCTCAATTCGGGATTCCTGTCTGTGCTGCCGGCGGCCGGGACCAAGGGCCCCCTGTCGGCGTGCCGGCATCGTGTGGCGGGCGCTAGTTTCCCGATTGATTCCTTTAAAGTAAAGGGTCGTGGCGCGCACCGGCGGCGGTGATTTAGAATGGCGCCCCCTTTTCGAGCTGCTCATTTTTTGTGCAATGACGAAGCGCTTCGACTTCGACGTCATCGTGACGGGCGGCGGCCATGCCGGGACGGAAGCATGCCTTGCTGCCGCGCGCAGCGGCGCGCGCACACTGCTCGTCACGCAGAAACGCGCGACGCTCGGCCAGATGAGTTGTAACCCGGCCATCGGCGGCATCGGCAAGGGGCACCTGACGAAGGAAATCGACGCGCTCGGCGGCGCGATGGCGAGGGCGATCGATCGCGCCGGAATCCAGTTTCGAACCTTGAACGCAAGCAAGGGTCCGGCCGTTCGCGCGACGCGTGCGCAGGCGGATCGGACGCTTTACCGGCGTGCGATCCAGGACATCCTCGCCGCGCAGCCGGGGCTCGAGATCGTCGAGGCGTCCGTCGACGACCGCGTCGTCGAACAGGGCCGCGCCTGCGGCGGCGTCTGTGAGGACGGACAGGTCTTTCGCGCCCGAAGCATCGTGCTGACCGTCGGCACGTTTCTCGGCGGCCGCATGCTGGTGGGCGACGAGGTGCAGGCGGGCGGGCGTCGCGGCGATGCGCCGTCCAACCGGCTGGCCGCAAGATTGCGTGAGCTGCCGTTCACGGTCGCGAGGCTGAAG